>CAZAWC010000017.1:0-8379 GCA_964488595.1 uncultured Staphylococcus sp.
AGCAGCTCAAATACAAGCACAACGACATGGAGTCGCTCGAAAAGCAGCTCCAGAAGTGCGACCCCGACAAGGTGAAGCTCATCGTCAGCGACTCGGTGTTCTCCATGGAGGGGGACGTGGCCGACGTCAAGAATATGGTGCGCCTCGCCAAGCAGTATAACGCATCCATCATGATCGACGAGGCCCACGGCATCGGCGTCTTCGGCCCCGGCGGCCGCGGCGTGTGCCACCACTATGGCGTGGCCGACGACGTAGACCTCATCATGGGCACATTCTCCAAGTCGTTCGCTTCGCTCGGAGGCTTCATCGCCACCAACAAGGAGGTGACCAACTTCCTGCGCCACCACTCGCGCTCCTACATCTTCACCGCCTCCATCACCCCCGCCTCCACGGCCGCTGCCCTCAAGGCTCTCGAGATAATGCAGACCGAGCCCGAGCGTCAGGAGCAGCTGTGGCGACTCACCAACCATGCCCTCGAGGGCTTCCGCTCGGCCGGATTCGAGATCGGCCACACCTCCACCCCGATCATCCCCCTCTACATCCGCGACGACTTCAAGACATTTGCCGTCACCCGCGACCTGCTCGAGGAGGGCATCTTTGTCAACCCCGTGGTGACACCCGCCGTGGCCCCCACCGACACCCTCATCAGATTCTCGCTCATGGCCACACACTCCATGGAGCAGGTAGACCGCGCACTCGAGACGATAGAGCGCGTGTTCCGCAAGCACGACATCCTCAAGAACTGATCCGTCACTATCCCTTGATATAACTCGGGAGGTGCAACGCTTATCACAGCGCATTGCACCTCCCGATGATTTTTTTTCTTGGGCCGATCGAGCCGTCAGCGCAGACGGTCGTAGGAACGCAGCAGCTTGATGTCCTTGTTGATGCCCGAGATGCCGAGAATCTCGAACAGGGCGGCAAGGGGCAGCACAATGTCCCACACGGTGAAATGAGCGTCAAGCTCCTCGGAACGGGCCTCCTTGAAGAGCGCGAAGCACACCACAGCGATTATGGCCAGCGTGAGCATGAGGCACACCATCAGCACCGTGCGCTGGAACGAGATGTTGCGATAGAGGAACAGGTCGGCGATCAGGAGTATGGCCACCGCTCCCGCGGGGATCAGCACACCATATTCACTCATGGTGTAGAGAGAGGCCGTCTCCCCACCCTCGAGGTGGACTATCTCGCCATAAGGCACTACGAGGAATATGGCCATACAAATGATGGCCAGAAAGATGTAAACCGATTGGATGCGTTGTATCTGCATGACTTAACAGGGGTTTTAAGTGAAACGGATAGGTGAAAATTTTGTCAAATGTACTAATTTTTTAACAATCCCCGCCGCGAATAGTTAGTAAATTGTTGTAAATTTGTATCACTCTACTGAGTTTCCTGTCCAAAAGCTACCGCAACCTACTCACAACAAGACAAAAACATATAACACGACTATATATATATGACCACAGACAACCGTCCGCTCATCATGGTGACCAACGACGATGGCGTCCACTCGCGCGGCATCGCGGCCCTCGTCGGCGTGGCCTCCTGCTTCGGCCAAGTCACAGTGGTGGCGCCCGCTGTCCCGCAGTCGGGCAAATCATCGGCCATCACCACCGACTCTCCCCTCTACATAGCCTCGCATCCGGCCATCGGATCGGCCGAGGTCTACAGCGTCAGCGGCACACCGGTGGACTGCGTGAAGCTCGGGCTCCACGCCATAATGGACCGCAAGCCCGACCTGCTCCTCTCGGGCATCAACCACGGCTCGAACGCCGCTGTCAACAACATATACTCAGGCACCATGGGAGCCGCCATGGAGGGGTGTGTGGTGGGGATCCCCTCGGTGGGATTCTCGCTGCTCGACCACAGCCCCTCGGCCGACTTCACGGCCACACTCCCCTTTGTCGGCGACATTATCCGCCGCGTGCTCGCTTCCGGGCTGCCCGAGGGGATCTGTCTCAACGTCAACTTCCCCGCCACTCCCTCCATCGAGGGACTCAAAGCGGTGAGGGCCGCCGAGGGATACTGGAGCGAGGAGTATGCCGACATGGCCACCCCGTCGGGCAAGCCTTTCTACTGGCTCACAGGCAAGTTTCACAACTGCGAGCCAGACAATCCCGACACCGACGAGTATTGGCTGGCCCGCGGCTGGGGCAGCGTGGTGCCCATCCGCCCCGACCAGACTGCCGCCGACACCATCGCCGACATAGAGAAGATGCTGGGATGAGAGGGATGATGCGCACCCTGTTGGCGCTCCTGCTGGCGATAGCTGCGGGCGCCCCGTCGCTGTGGGCATTTCCCCTGCAGGTGGCCGGGCTCGACACCACGCGCACCGCTGTGTGGATCAGAGACCTGCGCTGGGGCAACGATGTGGTGAAGGCCAACATCGACACTTCGCTCGTCCCCGCCTCGGTGATGAAAAGCATCACCGCCGCCTCGCTGCTCAATCTCGCCGACCCGGCCGAGCGGTTTGCCACACAGGTCTATGCCACCGGCACGGTGAACGCCGACGGTGTGCTCGACGGCGACATAGTGATACGCGCCTCCGGCGACCCCACCATCGAGTCGCAGTTCTTCCCGGCCAACCTCGGGTTTGCCGACAGCATCGTGGCCGGGGTGCGCCGCCTCGGCATCCGGGCAGTCAGCGGCTCGGTCATCGTCGACGAGAGCGACTTCCCCGACGCCACCACCCCGCCGGGATGGATGGCCGAGGATATAGTGTGGCCCTACGGGGCACGGCTCCACGGGGCCAACTTCCGCGACAACCGTTTCCGCCTGCGCTACCCCTCGCGCGAGACATCGCCCCACGTGCCCGACATCAAATTCTCAGTCGTCCCGGGCAAAGGACGCGGAGCCAAAATCGACCGCAAGGATGGATCGGAGACATTCATTGTCAGCGGCAACACCCGCCGGGGTGTGTCGGACACATTCTCGATGCCCTATCCGCGCAAGGCCATGCAGGCCGAGGTGGCCTCGGCTCTCCGCGAGGCCGGGATAGAGGTGCGCGGCGCGGCCACCGCTCAGCCCGGGGCCGACACCATGCCGGTCTACACCCATCTCTCGCCCGCGTTTGGCGACATATTGCGCAGCCTGATGCACCGCTCGGACAATCTCATGGCCGAGGGTATGCAGCGGGCCATAGCGCCGGGAGGCACACGCGCCGACGCCATACGCGAACTCAATGCCATATGGACCCTCGCCGGCATCAGCCCTCACGGCGTGAAGATCGTGGACGGCAGCGGCCTGTCGCGCGACGACAGGCTCACGGCGCGGTTTCTCGGCGAGGTCAACATGTATATGCTGGCCGACGAGTTCGGGACAGACTACACGTCGCTCTTTCCCCGTGCGGGGCGCGACGGCACCATGCGCGGTTTTCTCGCCGGCACTCCTCTCGAGGGGCGCGTGGCCATGAAGACAGGCTCCATGAAGGGTGTGCAGTCATACAGCGGTTACCTCTTTGACGAGGAGGGGACCCCGACCCACATACTGGTTTTCATGGTCAACGGCTTCAGATGCTCGAGGGCGGCGTTAAAAAATGCCATCCAAAAATTGTTATTAGATACTTTTTGCGTAAGTTTGCAGAATGAAAGACAGGAATGATATAATCGACGGCATGGTGACGCTGTCATACGAGATAGAGGGACTCCTGCTGCTGATGAGATCGCGCGGGGAGGATGCCTCTGTCCGGATGTGTGAACTCCTCAAGGAGAAAACCGCCGCACTCGCCGGCATGGCACAGTCGCTCCCGGCCAACGAAGCATCCGTCGTTGAGACGACACCGGTCATTGAGGAGACTCCCGTCATTGAGACGGCCCCCGCCATTGAGACGACTCCCGTCATTGAGACGACTCCCGTCGTTGAGACGACTCCCGTCATTGAGGCATCCCCCGATCCTGCTCCCGTGACGCTCGACGAGCGGCTGGCATGCCAGCGCGCCCGCGACATCACCAAGGCCTTCACCATCAACGACCGTTTCCGCTACAACCGCACCCTCTTCCACGACTCTCCCGCCGAGTTTGACGAGACACTCGATGTCATCGCCGGGATGGCAGACTTTGACGAGGCCGAGGAATATTTCTACAACGACCTCTGCTGGGATCCCGACAACGAGGATGTCAAGGCATTCATGGAGACAGTGCGTCGCCACTTCTGACAAAACTTCTCTACCGATGGGCAAGCTCTATATAGTCCCCACCCCGGTGGGCAACATGGCCGACATGACACCGCGCGCTGTGGAGACCCTCCGCAACGTCAGTGTCATATTTGCCGAGGACACTCGCACCTCGGCCGTGCTGCTGCGCCACTTCGGCATCACCACCCCCTGCCTGAGCCACCACAAATTCAACGAGCATGCCACCACCCGCCCCATCATCGACCGCATAGCCGGGGGCGAGGATGTGGCCCTGATCTCCGATGCCGGCACCCCCGGCATCAGCGACCCGGGCTTCCTGCTGACGCGTGAATGTCGACGCGAGGGGATCGAGGTGGAGACCCTGCCGGGCCCCACGGCATTCGTGCCCGCGCTGGTCAACTCGGGTCTGCCTACGGACAGGTTCACGTTTGAGGGATTTCTTCCGCCCAAGAAAGGGAGACGCACCCGGCTCGAGGCGATAGCGGGCGCCGACTGCACATCGATCATCTACGAGTCGCCGCTGCGACTGGTGAAGACCCTTGGCGAGCTGGCCGAAGTGTGCGGCCCCGAGCGGCAGGCATCAGTGTCGCGCGAGATCTCCAAACTCCACGACACCACCGTGCGCGGCACCCTCGGATGGCTCAGGGACTACTTTGCCGAGAACAATCCCCGCGGCGAGATTGTTATAATCTTAGGTGCTCCCGAGTCGCAGGCACGCACCCACCGCAATAAATACAAGGACATTGATCCTCAATAAGTTATCAGACTACTCAACAGCAATAGCATATTTTTATCAACCTCTCACGAGATCAGCTATATGAAAAAGATTGCTACCGTGGCCCTCGTGGCCGCCACGATTCTCACCGGCTGCAACGCCGACAAGCTCCGCGAAGCCGAGGAGCAGAACTCACAGCTCAAAGGCGACCTGAGGGAGACACTCGCCACTCAGGACTCTCTGCTCGTGCTCGTCAACGACATCTCGGACGGCATGGCCCAGATCAAGGACCTTGAGAAGATCATCTCCACTCCCGGCTCGCTGTCAGGCGAGTCTACCTCGCGCAAGGAGCAGATCCGCAACGACATGATCGCCATTCAGCAGGCCCTTCAGGAGCGTCGCCAGCGCCTCGAGGAGCTCGAGAAGAAACTGGCTGCCACCAGCGGCGAGAACTCTACGCTCAAGCGCACCATCTCCAATCTCAAGGCCCAGATAGCCGAGCAGACCACCGAGATAGCCACCCTCACCAATCAGCTGGCCAGCGCCAACATCCGCATCGAGGAGCTCACCACCACAGTCTCCGACCTCAACACCCGCGTAGACTCGCTGCGTGCCGACGTCACCGCCGAGGAGGCAGCCAAGCGTGAGGCTCAGGAGGAGGCCACAGCCGCTGTCAACCAGCTCAACACCGTCTACTATGCCATCGGCACCAACAAGGAGCTCAAGGAGCGCGGCATCATCGAGAGCGGTTTCCTGCGCAAGACCAAGATAATGAAGGGTGAATTTGACATGAACTACTTCACCACAGCCGACAAGCGCACCCTCACCGAGATCAACACCCACAGCGACAAGGCTGAGGTCAAGACCTCGCAGCCCAAGGACTCTTATACCATCGTCACCGTCAACGGGCAGAAGGTGCTCCGTATCACCAACCCCGAGAAGTTCTGGCAGCTGTCCAACTTCCTTGTGATCAAGGTTGACTGACGCACCCCGTCGGCTCCGACCCCTGCAACACACCGCCTCCCGCAGCCATCAGGCCGCAGGAGGCGGTGATTTTTGAGCGGGGCAATTTTTCGGGCCGCTACTCGTTATATATCTGAATATAACGGATAGTTAGCCCAATGCTCAGACACATCATATCCTTGCTCACCGCTCTGCTCTGCGTGCTCGGCACGGCAGCCGCACCGGGAGTGAAAATCCACGGCACCATCACTGACTCCACCCAGCAGCCCGTAGAGTTTGCCACCGTGCGCATAGCCGGCACGGCCATCGGCACCACCTCGGGGCTCGAGGGTGAGTACACCCTGTCGTGTGCGCGGGCGGACACCATCACGGTCTTTTTCTCATGTATAGGCTATCGCGAAGTGAAGCGACAGCTCATCGACCCCGAGGCCGACGTGACGCTCAACATCATGCTCCCCCTCGACACCGAGACGCTCAACGAGGTGGAGGTGGTCGAGCTCAAGAAACAGACCGGTGCTGTAGACCGCCTCGACATCACCGACATACGCCGTTCGCCCGACGCCTCGGGGGGCAGCGTGGAGGCTCTGCTCCAGACCATGCCGGGCGTCACCGCCTCCAACGAGATGTCGTCGCAATACTCGGTGCGCGGCGGCTCGTATGACGAGAACTCGGTCTATATCAACGGCATAGAGGTCTATCGTCCGCAGCTCATCACCTCGGGCCAGCAGGAGGGCCTCTCCATCATCAACCCCGACATGGTCGGTGCCGTGGGCTTCTCGACGGGAGGATTTCCCGCCGAGTATGGCGACAAGATGTCGTCGGTGCTCGACATCACCTACCGCCACCCCGAGGCTTTCGAGGGATCGGTGTCGGCCTCGCTCATGGGCGCCTCGCTGGCCATCGGGCAGGGGAGCAAACGGCTGTCGCAGCTCCACGGCATACGCTATAAGAAAAACTCCTCGCTGCTCAGCTCGATGGACACCAAGGGTGAGTATGATCCCTCATACTTCGACTATCAGACCTCGATCACCTATCGGTTTTCCGACCGTTTCACGGCCAACGTATTGGGCAACATCTCGGTAAACCGTTATCTGTTCACCCCCACCAACCGCACCACTACCTTCGGCACGTCGACGGACGCCAAACAGTTTACCGTCTACTTTGACGGCCACGAGAAGGACCGCTTCGAGACCTACTTCGGCGCCCTGTCGCTCGACTATCGCGTCAACCGCGGCACCAACCTGCAGCTCCTCGCATCGGGCTATCTCACCAACGAGCTCGTGGCCTATGACATATCGGGCGAGTACTGGCTCGATCAGGCGGGCACCTCCGAGGTGGGTGGCGAGCTGGGCGTGGGGCGCTATCACGAACATGCCCGCAACCGCCTCAAAGCCTCGGTGATGGCCCTCGCTCTCAAGGGGCAGACGGCGCTCAACTCGCAGCACACCCTCTCGTATGGCCTCTCCGTACAGAACGAAAAAATCATGGACCGCTCGCGCGAGTGGGAGCTGCGCGACTCGGCGGGATTCTCCCTCCCGGCGCTGCCAGATCAGCTCCGCGTGGTCTATAACCTCGACTCTCACCACGACATCTCGTCCACCCGCATGGCCGTGTGGCTTCAGGATGCGTGGAAGTTTACCACCTCGGCAGGATTCTTCACGCTCAATGCAGGGCTGCGTCTCAGCCACTGGAGTTTCAACAAGGAGACCCTTCTCAGTCCGCGCGTGCAGCTGGGATTCGTCCCCGACCGAGCCCCCGGATGGGCTCTGCGCTTTGCCACAGGGCTTTATTACCAAGCTCCGTTCTACAAGGAGTTTCGCGTGCCGGTGACCGACGACGACGGCAATCAGACCATCATCCTCAACGAGCAGATCAAGAGCCAGCGGTCGTTTCATCTCATAGCGGGCACCGACTATACGTTTCGCGCCATGGGGCGCCCGTTCAAATTCTCGGGCGAGCTCTACTATAAAGCCCTATCCAATCTGGTGCCATATGAGGTGGACAATCTCAAGCTCGTCTACACAGGCCTCAACGAGGCATCTGGCTTCGCGGCCGGGGCAGACTTCAAGCTGTTTGGCCAGTTCGTCCCGGGGAGCGACTCGTGGGTGAGCCTCTCGCTGATGAAAACGTCCGAGAACATCGGCGGTGTCAAGGTGCCCCGCCCCACGGACAGGGCATACAGCCTCGGCATATTCTTCACCGACTATTTCCCCAAGTTTCCCCGCCTGAAATTCTCGCTGCGCGGCATCTTCATGCAGGGTCTCCCCGCCACGTCGCCCCGCTCCACCCGTCAGGACAGCTATTTCCGCATGCCCCCCTACAAGCGTGTCGACGCTGGACTCTCCTATGCTCTCATCTCTGCGCCCAAGGAGGGCGAGCACCGCAGCGGCGCGGCTTCGTGGCTCAAGAGCGTATGGCTGGGTGTGGATGTGTTCAACCTGCTCGACATCTCCAACGTGGCGTCATACTACTGGGTCACCGACGTCAACGACATCCAGTATGCCGTGCCCAACTATCTCACCCGCCGCCAGATCAACGTGCGCCTCAGCGTCGACTTCTGACCCCT
>CAZAWC010000017.1:8479-29055 GCA_964488595.1 uncultured Staphylococcus sp.
ACTATCTCACCCGCCGCCAGATCAACGTGCGCCTCAGCGTCGACTTCTGACCCCTACATCATCATATTAATTAAGAGGTGTGCCATGAATCGAGTGATTCATGGCACACCTGATTACATGGGATTGCGTGGTCAGCGGACGATGACCTTGACTGTGGTGCCGTCGACCGTCACGAGATAGAGACCGGGGGCGAGGGCCTGATCGGCTGACACACTGACTCCTGCGGGAGTGTAGACCGAAATTGACGTATACGGGGTGAGCACTGCGATCCTGCCGTCAATCACACTGACCTCAGGGGCTGTCACCGAGGGAGCCACCACATCGTCTATGGCACTCTCGAGATTGGCACCATAGACCGCAAACGAGCTCCCCTCGATGCTCACACCGGCGGCCGAGGGCACGGGAACGGTGCCATATCCGGCGGCAAGCAGCCTGAAGCGCGGATCCGAGAGGTCGACGCTCTGTCCGGTAAGTGGATTGGCGGGAGCGGGTATGACTGCTGTGTTCTGCACCGAAGGATTCACGAGCAGATAGAGCTCGGCGTCACCCTTGGCCAGAGCGATGGTGCGGGCAGTGGTCGACGCGAGGCTCACGGAGGTAGCGGCATCCTTGGCAAAAAGGCCGGGATAGTCGCCGCGTATGCCGCAGAGGGTGGCATACGTGTCGTGGAGTCCGAGGCGGGGCGCACTCTTGAGCATATTCCAGTTGACACGTTTGGGCGATGTGTCGTTAGAGCCATCACCATTCTTGGTGCTCTGGTCATTGCCCAGCTCCTCAAACTGCCATATCATGTGTGCGCCGGGGGTGAGCAGCATCTGAGCGGCCACTGAGCCGAGGCGCAGCATCTGGCGGTTGAGATTGCCCACGATGCCGGTGGCTCCATAGGTCTTCATCTTATAGGCCACACGCTCCTCGTCGTGGCTCTCGGCATAGGAGACCGTCGAGCCCCATGTGCGCTGATCGAGGGGAGCATAGAAGCGGTTGAGCGACGCATCGGTGTCATAGCCCATGGCAAACTGACAGGCGTTATAGTTGATGTTGGCCCAGTTGGTCTCCCCATCCTCGGCCATCTGATTCTCCTCCTCGGCGCCGGCCAGATTCTCGTTGATGAAATAAGCATCGGGGTTGACGGTGCGCATCGCATCGTGGAGCGACTTCATGCGGGCCACGCGGGTGGCATTATAGCGGTTGGTGCCCGCATCCGAGGGGACTGACCATGTGTTGGTGGCGGCATCATAGGTAGAGCCATAGCTCGAATTGTCGCCGAGACCCTTCACGAGGTCAAAACGGAAGCCGTCGACATTATAAGCCGTGAGCCAGTAGGCCAAAGCGTCGTGCCACTGCTGCTGGACCATATCGAAGTCCTGATTCCAGTCGTTGAGCACGCTGTAGGCATGAGGAGCCGAGCCGTTATAGAACGGACTGTTGCGCTGGGTGTAGAGGTCATACCAAGGATGCAGACCGTCGCTCTGATTGAACACGATGTCGAGGATCACGGCCATGCCGCGCTGGTGTGCGCCGTCGATGAAGGCACGATAGTCGTCGGGGGTGCCATAGATCTTGTCAGGGGCCATGTAGAAGTTGGGATTATAGCCCCACGAGTTATTGCCGCTGAACTCCATGATCGGGAGCAGCTCTATGGCGTTGACACCAAGCTCCTTGAGATAGTCGAGCTTGTCCATCGCACTCCTGACGGTGCCATTGGCGTCGGCGCGTCCCTCGGTGCCGGTGAAGTCGCGCAGCAGCAACTCATAGATGATCAGGTCGCTCTGCGGCACACCCTTGAAGTGGGGCACTTTCCAGTCATACTCGTCGCGCGACGAGTTGTAGACCCCCACGGGGATCCCTGTGATCACCTCCGACGGATAGGCGGGGAGATCGGGAAAGACCGATTTGGGGATATACTGGTCATTCCAAGGATCGAGCACGAGGTGGGCGTAGGGGTCGGCGCAGAGCGAGGCCCCGTCCACAATATAATAGTATGTATAGTCCTTGCCGTCAGCAAGACCGGGGACGGTGATCCAGAAATACTCATGGCCACCGCTCACCGTGCGGTTCATCACGCCCGAGGGAGTGATGGCATATCGATCCCACGAGCCTACGATAGCGGCATTGGTCTTGCCGGGCGCGCCGAGGCAGAATGTCACCGAGCCGTCGCTGTTGGCCACCGCACCCATACGGGGCTCGCCCGAGGGATAAGCCCTGACAGGGGATGCGGGATAGCCGTCGGGAAAGACGGTCACGCGGATGTCGGCACCGGTTGCCGTCTTCCCCTCGCGCGAATTGTCGGCCGTCCTGAACACAAACATCATAGCCTCTACCCTCTCGGAGGGGTCTGTGATGCCATAATAAGACGTCAGCGAGGGTATGGTGAGGGTCCATGTGTCGGTGCCGGCATATGTGAGCCGGTATTTGGCGCTGTTATCGCCCCACGAGGGAGCATACTTCCAGTCGGTCGGGCCGACACTCTTATTGGTGATCACGCCGGTATGGGCATAGACCTGAGCCGTGGAGGGGAGCCCCATGAGGGCACGGTTGCCACCGTCGGCGTGAAAGGTCACGGTGATCTCGCCGCTGCCGGAGGTGACGATGGCTGGCGACGTGGTCACGGACTGTGCCCTCAGCATCGAGGCCGAGACACAGAGCATGAGCAGAAAAAACAGTTTTTTCATGTCGTGATGAAACGAAAAGGTTGGAAAGAAGTGAAATATGATAAGATATATGTATGAGCAAGCGCTATGCGTCAGGCCACACCGGGACCCGGCACATAGTGGTCAAAGTCGATCTCACGGTCGGTAGCGGTGAGGTCGTGGATCACGGTGTAGAGGAAATAAAGATAGCCGCGGATCAGCAGATGATGGCCCACGGGCGAGAGCGACGCCACAGGGCGCATGGCTGTGCGGCCCGTGGTGCGGAGTGCGAACAGATTGGACTGCAGAGCCTCAGTAGCCACCTGCACGGCATCGTCGGGGCGATGCCGGCGTATCAGCGACATCACGTAGGCATATCCGAATCCGGGGATGGCGAGACACTCGTCGGCCAGCTCGCCACACGCCTTGGCACACATATCCACTGCCTTGTCATAGAGGTCATTGGCATAGAGTATCTCGGCCACCACACATGCCTGTGCGGGGGTGAGGGACTGCCGGGCGTCCACATAGCCGATGATGCGCTGCGCAAGGTCGAGCTGGCCCATGGCATACTCGTCGGAAGCCCACTCGAGCAGCGACGAGCCTGTGATGGTGAGGGTGGTGTCGAGCTGACGAATATAGGGGGCTGCAGCCTCGGGGCGAAGCGCCAGCAGCATGCCCACAGCCTCTTTGGTGGCTGCGTGCGAGTCAAGATACATGACTATGTGGTCGGCCGCCTGATCGGGCCGACCTGACTCGACAAGGGCCCCGACGAGCACACTCAGATCGCTCTCTATCATGTCGGGCCGCAGCATCAGCGGACTCATCAGCTCGATGACCTGAGCCATGTCGCCGTGGCGGGTGTAGAGCGACATCCCCTTGGCCCTCAGAGCGTCGGTCGAGTCGGGGCCGAGAGCCAGCGCATAGTCGGCCGACGAGATGGCATCCTCATACATCCCGGCCCGATATTGAGCGCCGGCGAGCCGCTCCCAGAAGTCGAGGGTAAACGGCTCGAGCATAGTGAGCTCCTCAAACAGGCTCACCGCCCTCTGCGGATCTCCCCCATCCTCGCAGCGGTTGGCATACTCGTAGATGAACGTCTGCGGATAGGAACACTTGCTCTTGATGCGCTCATAGTTCTTCTCCACCCACGGCAGCATCCCGTTTTCGGCGCAGTAGTCCACGAGCTGTATCAACTCCTCGTCGCCAAAGTCGGTGGCCCTCTCGACCAGCATGTCGAGGCGGCGCCCTATCTCGGCAAAGTCTGTGAGATCCGAGGCGCGTAGACACAGCAACTCATTGAGCACCCCGCCGTTGCTCACACGATTGTTGAGCTCGGCGGCGGCCTCCATCTCGCCAAACGACGAGTAGAACCACGCCCTCCTCGTGGCCAGCGGCTGCGAGTCGGGATAATGGCGCGCCCCATAGAGGAGCACCTCCATCTTGGCTATATAGTTGTCCATGTCGGACGAGTAGTCGAATACCTCCACGAGATCCGTCTCGTCGAAATATGCCTCGGGATTGCCCGCCTTGACCACCTCCGACAGAAACTCCTCATACAGCGAGCGGCGCACGTCGTCGGGGTTGTTGTTGTCGTCCATTCAGTGCGGATTACTTGTTCTTCTTCTCCCAAGAGTCCTTGAGAGCAATGGTGCGGTTGAATATGGGGTGCGCGGGAGTCGAGTCGGGGTCGAGTGTGAAATAGCCTATGCGCTGGAACTGCAGGGGCACTCCGGGCTTGGCTATCTCCATCAGATAGGGCTCCACCTTGATCCCCTCCACCACCTTGAGCGAGTCGGGGTTGAGCATCTCGCGGAAGTCCCGGTCGGTCTCCGCAGCAGGATTCTCCACCGAGAACAGGCGGTCATATATCCTTGCGGTGGCGTCGACGGCCGTGGCCACGTTGACCCAGTGGAGCGTGCCCTTCACCTTGCGCTCGCTGCCGGGCAGACCGCTGCGGGTGTCGGGGTCGTAGGTGCAATAGATCTCCTCGATGTTGCCGGCCTCATCCTTCTTCACGCCGGTACACTTCACGATATAAGCCCCCTTGAGGCGCACCTCTGCGCCGGGCGTCATGCGGAAATACTTCTTGGGAGGATTCTCCATGAAGTCGTCGCGCTCTATATAGATCTCACGCGAGAAGGGCATCTCGTGTGTGCCGCTTCCGGGCTCCTCGGGATTGTTCTCCATGCTCACCGTCTCGGTCTGACCCTCGGGATAGTTGGTTATGACCACCTTGACGGGGTTGATCACAGCCATGCCGCGGGTGGCCACCTTGTTGAGGTCGTCGCGGACAGCATGCTCGAGCAGGGCTATCGAGTTGAGAGCCTCATATTTGGTATAGCCTATGGCGTCGATGAAGTTGCGGATGGCGCGGGGTGTGAAGCCGCGGCGGCGCAGACCCGAGATGGTGGGCATGCGGGGATCGTCCCATCCGGCCACCAGCCCCTCCTTGACCAGCTGCAGCAGTTTGCGCTTGGACATCAGGGTGTAGGTGAGGTTGAGACGGTTGAACTCTATCTGTCGGGGGCAATAGCTCTCATCGGCAAGCTCCTTCACGAAATATTCGTAGAGCGGACGGTGCACCACAAACTCGAGCGTACAGATCGAGTGGGTCACGCCTTCGAAATAGTCGCTCTGACCGTGGGCGAAGTCATACATGGGGTAGACCTTCCACGTTGTGCCTGTGCGGTGGTGAGGGGTCTTTATGATGCGATACATGATGGGATCGCGGAAGTGCATGTTGGGGCTGGCCATGTCGATCTTGGCACGCAGCACACGCGCCCCCTCGTCAAACTCGCCCGCATTCATGCGCATGAACAGGTCGAGATTCTCCTCGGGTGTGCGGCTGCGATAGGGGCTCTCGACGCCCGGCTCGGTGGGGGTGCCCTTCTGAGCAGCTATCTGCTCGGAGGTCTGATCGTCGACATACGCCTTACCCTCCTTGATCATACGCACGGCCAGATCAAAGAGCTGGGGGAAATAGTCCGAGGCATAATACTCTCTGTCGCCCCAGTCAAATCCCAGCCACTTGATATCCTCGCGGATAGAGTCGACATACTCCACATCCTCCTTCACGGGGTTGGTGTCGTCGAAACGCAGATTGCACGTGCCGCCAAACTTCTCAGCTATACCGAAGTCCATACAGATAGCCTTGGCATGGCCTATGTGCAGATAGCCGTTGGGCTCGGGCGGGAAACGGGTGTTGAGCCGTCCGCCATTCTTGCCCTCGGCAAGATCCTTGGCCACGATCATTTCAACAAAGTTCTGCCCCGTGGTCTCCGGAGCTACGGGAGTGGTCTCGTTGGTATCCATAATCTATATATTATCGGTATTAATTTATCATTCAGTTATTATCGTTGATACAGTCGTCATCCAGTCATAAACCGCCGGATTGGAAAAAGAGGTCGTTGACTGCCGTCACGAGCCCCACCGCACCCATCGCGAGGATCAGGGCGGCGAGTATGCGGTTGAGCATCCACATGGACCGCAGGTTGAAGTGGGCCCTCACCTTGTCGACAAACCACGTCACGCCAAACCACCACAGCAGCGCCCCTCCGGCTATAGCCATATACCCCGCCACATAGTGATAGACCACAAACTCTGTGGCAAGAAAGCTGAAACGGGCGAAAAGGCTGAATATCAGAAAGAGGATCAGCGGATTGGAGAACGTCAGCAGAAAACCGGTGCCGAAGTCGCGCCAGTGTCCGCGCGAGTCCACATTGCCCGCCTTGAGCTTGCGCGACGGATTGCTCACAAACAGATAGCCCGCATACACGCCCAGCACCACCGACCCCACAAGCTGGAGGATGGTCTGATTGTTCTCTATGAAGTCAGTGATGAACGACAGCCCCAGCCCTGCCAGCAGGCAATAGACCAAGTCGCTGAGAGCCGCGCCGACCCCGGTGAAGAAAGCGGCCCACCTGCCGCGATTGAGAGTGCGCTGTATCACGAGCATCCCTATCGGCCCCATCGGAGCAGATACGAGCAGCCCTATCAGCACGCCTCGAAATATGATTGTCGGCAGATGAATCATAATCCGCAAAGTTACAAAATCATTTCAAAACGGCAAAAACAAATTTTTATCAAAAAAACACTCCCCAAAATTTGCACGGCTCAAAAATAGTTTCTACCTTTGCATCGTCAAAAACGGAGACACCCCCGTGAGACAAAGACATATTGCCTTGTGGTGTAATGGTAGCACGTCGGATTCTGGTTCCGCCTGTGAGGGTTCGAATCCTTCCAAGGCAACACAAAGAAAGAGTTAAGCCCCCAACGACTTAACTCTTTCTTCTTTTCTACCTTATCCAAATGATAACGTTTCGCGGGTGGAATCAAATTTTTTGGCTAACTTTGCCCGGCAAACAGGACGACGTCTGTTTCAATTTTCATCTATTTATTCTCATCATCCACTATCATGTCTCTCTATCTACAGCTGTTCCTGTCGTTTTTCAAGATAGGTGCTTTCACTTTCGGAGGAGGGTGGGCCATGATTTCGATCATCGAGAAGGAGATCGTGGACCGCAAAGGCTGGATCGAACGCGAGGAGTTTCTCGACCTGCTCGCTGTGGCTCAGTCGCTCCCCGGGATTCTGGCCGTCAACATCTCGGTGGCCGTGGGCGACAAACTGCGCGGTATGCGCGGAGCCGTGGCTGCCGCCGCCGGGACCATACTCCCTTCGTTTCTCATCATTCTGCTCATAGCCATCTTCCTCACGCCAGACCTCATCAAGAACAATCCTCACCTCGCCGCCATCTTCAAGGGGGTGCGTCCCGCCGTGGTGGCCCTGATCATCGCGCCCGTCATCAGCTCGGCCCGCTCGGCGCGGATCGGCTGGAAAACGCTGTGGATCCCCGTGGCAGTGGCTCTGCTGATATGGTCCAAACTCCCGGTCGTCTCCAACCCCATACTCTATATCGTGCTGGGAGGCGCGGGCGGATGGTGGTGGTTCTCGCGCCACGTCAAGGCCCTCCGCGAGGTTGAGGCAGAGGTCAAGGCCGACGACAGAAAGGAGGTGAAGCCATGATATACCTGCGTCTCATCTGGGCCTATCTCAAGATAGGGCTGTTCGGATTTGGCGGGGGCTATGCCATGCTCGCCCTCATCGAGCGCGAGATCGTGGGCCCCGGATGGATCACCGAGCAGATGTTCACGGACATCGTCGCCATCTCGCAGATGACCCCCGGCCCCATCGGCATCAACTCGGCCACCTATATAGGATATGTGGCTCCGGCCCACTCGTCGGCGGCGTTCGCCTCGCCCGTGTGGGGCATCATCGGGTCGCTGGTGTGTACGCTCGTCGTGGTGCTCCCGTCGTTTCTCCTCGTGGCCTACACCAGCCACCTCATCCGCCGCCACAAGGATAGCGTGGCCGTCAAGGGGATCTTTGCCGGGCTGCGTCCCGTGGTGGTCGGCCTCATAGCCTCGGCGGCCATGCTGCTGATGAACGCGGCCAACTTTGGCGAGCAGACGGCCCAAGTGGTGTGGAGCATGCTCCTCTGCGCCGCTGCCTTCGTGGCGGTCTACTTCCTCAAGTGGCACCCTATTCTCATCATCTGTCTGGCCGGACTCGCCGGATGGGTGATATACATCTAATTGATCCGCAATGACCTATAGTCAGGCACTCGAACTGCTCTACACCTCGCTGCCTACCTTTCACCGCTCCGGGCCCGGTGCCTACAAGCCGGGGCTCGACACCTCCCTCGCGCTCGCCCGCCTCACCGGCGAGCCTCACCGCCTCTACCCCACCATCCACATCGCCGGCACCAACGGCAAGGGCTCCACGGCCCACACACTCGCCGCCATACTGCAGAAGGCCGGCTACCGCACGGGGCTCTACACGTCGCCCCACATCTTCGACTTCCGCGAGCGCATCCGTGTGGACGGGCGGATGATCCGTGAGGAGGCTGTGACAGAGTTTGTGGAGCGGTGGACGCAGATGCGCGTCGACCATCCCGACCTCGACCCGAGCTTCTTCGAGCTCACCTCTACCCTCGCTTTCGAATGGTTTGCCCGCAGCGGGGTTGACGTGGCCGTGATAGAGACCGGGCTCGGAGGGCGACTCGACAGCACCAACATCATCACCCCGGTGCTGAGTGTCATCACCAACATTTCGCCCGACCACACCTCCCTGCTGGGCAATACCCTCGCCGAGATAGCCGCCGAGAAGGCCGGCATCATCAAGGGCGGCACGCCCGTGGTGATCGGCGAGCCGCATCCCGAGACCATGCCGGTGTTCGTCAGGCACGCCACACTGGCGGGTGCCCCCATCTTCACGGCCGACTCTCTCGAGGGGCAGGTGACCGACAGCGGCAACCTCTACCCCGACACCCCCTTCGGTCCGATACACGGCGAGCTGACAGGCAGGCATCAGACACTCAACGCCGCCACCGTGATGAAAGCCGTGGAGCTGCTGCGCAGCCGCTTTGACATACCCGACGCGGCGGTCCGCCACGGATTCGCCTCTGTCGCCACTCTCACCGGTCTGTTCGGCCGATGGTCCCGCATCATGGATAGCCCCCTCACCATAGCCGACACCGGCCACAACTGTGGCGGCTGGGAGCGGATATGCGCCACTTTGGGCGACGTGAAAGCCACGCGCAAGGGGCTCGTGATCGGCTTCGTAGCCGACAAGGATCTTGACCCTGTGCTCAGCCTCATCAAGAGCCTGAGCGGCGAGACGGCCCTGTGGTTCAGCACCCCCTCCACCCCGCGCGCCCTCCCGGCGGCAGATCTTGCTGAGCGGGCCGCGGCAGCGGGCCTGACAGGCACCGTAGAGCCCGATGTCAACAGCGCGGTGGCCGCCGCCCGCGAGTGGGCCGGGCCACAAGGGTTTGTCCTCGTGGCGGGCTCCAACTTCCTCATTGCCGGTCTCACCCCGCCGACCGGCGTTATGACCCCTGCGTGACAACTTTATCACGCCGGGATAGCGGGTATATGTAAGATTTTTTGTAATTTTGGGCCTATGAAAATCGGAGAAATCGACCTCGGGCCACGCCCTGTGATGCTGGCTCCGATGGAGGATGTCACGGACCGCTCGTTCCGCCTCATCTGCAAGGAGCAGGGGGCGGCGATGGTCTACACCGAATTTGTCAGTGCCGACGCGCTGATCCGCGACATCCCGGCCACCGTGCGCAAACTCTCTATAGCCCCCGGCGAGAGGCCCACCGCCATCCAGATCTACGGACGCGAGGTGGAGCCGATGGTCGAGGCGGCGCGCATCGTCGAGAGCGCCGGCCCGGACATACTCGACATCAACTTCGGGTGTCCCGTCAAGAAGGTAGCCGGCAAGGGCGCCGGCGCCGGCATGCTGCGCGACATCCCCAAGATGCTCGAGATCACCACGGCAGTGGTCAAGGCTGTCAACCTCCCCGTCACGGTCAAGACCCGTCTGGGCTGGGACCACAACTCAAAGATCATCGTCGAGCTGGCCGAGCGCCTTCAGGACTGCGGCATCGCGGCCCTCACGGTCCATGGCCGCACACGCTCGCAGATGTACACCGGACAGGCCGACTGGGAGATGATAGCCCGCGTCAAGGAGAATCCCCGGCTCCACATCCCGGTGATAGGCAACGGCGACATCACCACCCCCGAGGCCGCCGTCGAGGCCTTCGACCGCCGGGGGGTGGACGGCGTGATGGTGGGACGCGCATCCATCGGCGCGCCGTGGATATTCCGCGACATCTCGCGCGCACTCGCCGGCCTGTCGCCCGACCCGCTCCCGCTGGCCGATAAATTCGCCCTCGTCAAGCGTCAGATATCCGAGAGCGTGGAGAGGATAGACGAGTACAGGGGCATCCTCCACATTCGCCGCCACCTCGCGGCATCACCGCTCTTCAAGGGGATCCCAAACTTCCGCGACACACGCATAGCCATGCTCAGGGCCGAGCGGCTCGACGAGCTCATGGCCATCCTCGACTCCGTTCAGGAGCGCATAGAGTCGCTCTGACCACCCTCCGCCACACCATTCACACCACACATCATCTCAATCCAACACTATGTCCAAAAGAGTCTTATCAGTCATCTCCGCACTTGCCTGCATCATCACCGCCTTTGCCGCGGGCACCACTAAATATGAGGTGAAGGTGGGAGCCTTCAGCGAGCTCCGCGTCACCAACAGCATCAATGTCATCTATCGCCAGTCCGCCGACTCGGCGGGGGTGGCCGTGTTCGAGTGTCGCCCCGACTTGGTGTCGTCGCTGATCCTCAACCTCTCCGACAGCAAGCTCACCGTCCAGCTCTCGCCCGAGGCTGCCGGGCGCACGGATCTCCCTACCATCACGGTCTACTCGCGCTTCCTGACCAAAGCGTTCAACTCGGGCGACTCCACCCTCAGGGTCCTCTCCGTGGCCCCGGGTCCGCAGTTTGAGGCCTCGCTCGAAGGCAACGGCCTCCTGACGGTGAGCAATATCCAGTCTACCCGCGTCAAAGGATCGGTGAGATTCGGCCACGGCACACTGTCGCTGGAGGGCGTGTGCGAGAGCGCACAGTTCGCCACAGCCGGCGCCGGCACCATCGAAGCCGGAGACCTCGAGTGTAGCGAGGTGTCGGTCAAGGCCATTGGCACAGGCTCGGTCAACGTATGGGCCACCGGCAAACTGTCGGTCTACGGCACAGGGTCGACCACCGTCAACTATCGCGGCACTCCGGAGATCAAGAAAAGCGCCATCGGCCTCAAGATCAACCCCATTCAATAACCCTCCACCCCCATCCTCCCGCAGGGCATAACAGATGGACACTGAGCAGGCCAATCTCAAGGGGGCCGTGGCGCGCACCCTCAAATGGAACATCATCGACAAGGTGGCCTCACAGCTGCTCTATGCGGTGACGGGTGTTGTGCTCGCCAACATGCTGACACAGGAGGAGTTTGGCCTCGTCGGCGCCATCCTTGTCTTTCAGGCCTTCGCGCAGCTGTTTGTCGACAGCGGCTTCGCCTCGGCACTGCTCCAGCGCAAGGCCCCCACGAGGCTCGACTACTCGACGGTGCTGTGGTTCAATCTCGGGATGGCCGCTGTGCTCTACGTGGTGCTGTTCTTCGCCTCCCCCCTCATAGCCCGCATCTTTCAGGACGACATGCGCATCGTGCCCATGGGACGCGTGCTGTTCATAGCCTTCATAGTCAACGGAGCCGCCATCGTGCAGACCAATATACTGATGAAGCGGATGGATGTGCGCATGCTGGCCGTCAGCAACTCGGCCGGTCTCTTTGCCGGGAGCGTGGTGGCTGTGGCGCTCGCCTTGGGGGGCTATGGCGCGTGGGCCATCGTGTGGCAGACGTTGACGCTCAGCGTGGTGCGCACCGCCATCCTCTGGGCCACCTCATCGTGGAGGCCGCTGATGCGATTCTCATGGAGCGTGCTGCGCAGCTTCTTCAGCGTGGGGAGCGGCGTGATGATCACCTCGTTTCTCACCACCACGTTCCAGAACATCTACTCGCTCCTCATCGGCAACCGCACCAGCCTCGTGGCCCTCGGCTACTACACGCAGGCCGAAAAGTGGAGCAAGATGGGCGTGATGTCTCTCTCACAGGTGCTCACCTCCACCTTCCTGCCGCTGCTCGCCGAGGTTCAGGACAACCCCTCGCGCTATCGCCGCATCTGCGGCAAGACCCACCGCTTCACGCTCTATCTCACCGTGCCCGCGCTGCTGCTGCTGGCATTCATGGCCCCGGCTATATTCCACACCCTCTTTGGCCAGAAGTGGGACATCTCCATCCCCCTGTTCCGCATCCTCTGTGTGCGGGGCATCTTCACGGTGCTCTCGCTCCTCTACAGCAACTATATCCTCTCCCTCGGCCACGCCCGGATGCTGGTGGCCGCCGAGGCCGTGCGCGACGGTGCATCGGTCATCGCCATCCTCCTCACCCTCGGGGCACTCTCCGAGGGCACAGCCGGACTGGTCACCTTCCTGTGGGGCCAGTGTGCGGCCTCGGCCATCACGTGGGCCGTCACGCTGATCATGGCCGCGCGCGTCACGGGGCGCCCGGTCATGAGCTTCCTCACCGACATGATCCCCTACACCCTCCTCACCCTCGCTGCCCTCGTGCCCTGCGTGTGGATCACCGAGGCCGATCTCACCCCCCTCGGCGCCTGTGCCGGCATAGCCTCGGCCTTTGCCGCCGTCTATCTCGGCATCAACTACATGCTCGGCTCCAAGGTGCAGAGAGATGTGCTGGGATACCTGATGAAACGTTAATCCCCCTCCAATCCCATACCCCCTCCCCTACGCCATGAAGACACTTTTCGCCCTGCTCCTGCTCACCCTCATCCCCGCTGGCCTGTCGGCCGGACGCCACACGGCCCTGCGCGACAGCATCCTCGCCAACATCCACGGCGCGGCCGTCACCGGTCCTGTCACCGACGTGACGCGCCTCGGCGCCCGCGGCGACGGTCGCACCGACTGTCTCAAGGCCTTCAGCAAGGCCATAGCCCGCACTGCCCGCGCCGGCGGGGGCACCGTGAGTGTCCCGGCGGGCACATACCTGCTGCGCGGACCGCTCCACCTCATCTCCAACCTCCGCCTCGACATAGCCGAGGGGGCCACCCTCGTCTTCGACCCCGACCCTGAGCTCTATCCGGTGGTCAACACCTCGTGGGAGGGCACTCCGCTCTACAACTATTCGCCCATGATCTATGGCTACGGCCTTGAGAACGTGGCCATCACAGGCGCCGGCACCATCGACGGCAACGCCATGACCACCTTTGCCCGCTGGCGCGACCTCCAGCTGGCCGACCGCGACCTCTCGCGTCAGATGAATCATGACGGAGTGCCCGTGGAGCAGCGCCGGTTTGGCCCGGGCCACTATCTGCGCCCGCAGCTCATCCAGCTCTACCGCTGCACAGGCATCACCATCGAGGGGGTCAGGATCATCAACTCCCCCTTCTGGTGCGTCCACCTGCTGGAGTGTCGCGACGCCATCTGCCGCTCGCTGCGCTATGACGCCAAGCTCATCAACAATGACGGCATCGACCCCGAGTCGTCGAGCGACATACTCATCGAGAATATCGACTTTGACAACGGCGACGACAACATCGCCATCAAAGCCGGGCGCGACTGCGACGGTCGCCGGCAGGCCTCCCCATGCCGCAACATCGTGATCCGCGGATGCCGTTTCAAGGGGCTCCATGCCGTGGTGATAGGCAGCGAGATGTCTGGCGGAGTGAGCAATGTGGTCATAGAAGACTGCACATACGCAGGCTACTGCAAGCGAGGCATCTATGTGAAGACCAACCCCGACCGCGGCGGCTATGTGAGAGGGCTCTATGTGTCCGACTGCACGTTTGACGAGGTCGAGGACCTCTTTTATGTCACCACACGTTTTGCCGGCGAGGGGCTCGACAACACCTTCTATAGCGCCATCAGCGGCATCCGTGTCGACGGCCTGACATGCCGGCGCGCCCACGGGGCGGCCATCGTGCTGCAGGGCCACCCGTCACTGCCTCTCAGCGACGTGAGGCTCGACAATATCACCGTCGGCGAGGCCCGCACGGGGATCAGCTTCTCAGACGCTCCCGACGTGGTGATGGGCACATGCCACATAGGCCCCGCGGCGGGGACACCGACCATGATCTCGCCGGCCGACCGCATCTTCGACCGCTGATCCCCGGCGGTGAGGCTGCGTCACACAGCGTGCTTGCGGATTAGGGATTTTTTCACTAACTTTGTGTTGCTATGTATAAGATAAGCCACGCCACCGTACAGCGCATCCTTGACGCCACCGACATAGTGGAGGTGGTGAGCGACTTCGTCAGCCTCAAGCGCCGGGGTGCCAACTGGGTGGGCCTGTGCCCGTTCCACAACGATCGGTCGCCGTCGTTCTACGTCTCCAAGGCCAAGGGCGTGTGCAAATGCTTCAGCTGCGGCGAGGGTGGCAGCGCCGTCAACTTCCTCATGAAGCTCGAGCAGCTCACCTATGTGGAGGCCCTGCGCTGGCTGGCCAAGAAATACAACATCGAGGTGGAGGAGCGTGAGCTCACCCCCGAGGAGGAACGTGCCGAGACGGCACGCGAGAGCATGCTGGCGGTCAACGACTTTGCCATGCGATTCTTCGAGCAGACCATGCGCGACACCCCCGAGGGGCGCGACGTGGGCCTGAGCTACTTCAGATACCGCGGCATCTCGGACGCCATGATCGAGCGCTTCCACCTCGGCTTTGCCCCCGAGCAGCGCGACGCCCTCTTTCTCAAGGCCACCGAGCGAGGCTACAGCGAGGATTATCTCACGGCCACGGGCCTCTGCTACAGGACAGACGACGGCAAGATGATCGACCGTTTCCGTGGCCGCGTCATCTATCCCGTCCTCTCGCTGTCGGGCAAGGTGGTGGCGTTCGGCGGCCGCACCCTGCGCAAGGAGAAGACCGTGGCCAAGTATGTCAACTCGCCCGAGAGCGACATCTACAGCAAGCGGCGCGAACTCTACGGCATCTTCCAGTCCAAACAGGCCATCGCCAAGCAGGGCAAGTGTATCATCGTCGAGGGATACATGGACGTCATATCCATGCATCAGGCCGGCGTGTGCAATGTGGTGGCCTCCTCGGGCACGGCCCTCACCGTGGAGCAGGTGCGCCTCATCAAGCGCTTCACGCGCAACGTCACCCTCATCTACGACGCCGATGCCGCCGGCATCAAGGCGGCACTCCGAGGCATAGAGCTGCTCCTGCAGGCCGACTTTGACATCAAGGTGCTCCTCCTGCCCCCGGGCGAGGATCCCGACTCGTTTGCCCAGACCCACTCGTCGACCGAGGTCGAGGAGTTTATCGCCGCCAACGAGACAGACTTCATCACCTTCATGGCGCGCATACTGCTGCGCGACAATCCCGACGACCCCACCCACCGCGCCTCGGTGATAACCCGCGTGGTCAAGACCATAGCCCTGATCCCCAACGAGATCACACGCAGCGTCTACATTCAGGAGTGTTCGCGCATACTCTTCATCTCGGAGGATGTGCTGCAACGCGAGGTGGGGAAATATTACAACCAGTACGCCCAGAAGACCCGCGAGGAGCGCGAGCGCGGACTGGGGCTCGCCGCCCTCGCCGACGAGGAGCGGGCGCAGCCGGCCACACCCCCGGGCGCACACACAGCCCCCGCTCCGGGAGCTTCCCCCTCCGCATCCGCCCCCCGGTCAGCCGCCATGGCCTCCCTGCGCCCCTACGAACTGGGGCTGATGAGGCTCGTGGCCCGCTATGGCAACTATGCCTTTGCCGAATTTATCGACGAGGAGGGCAACACCTCGCCGGCCACGGTGCTCGAATATATCGTGGCCGATCTCGAGGCCGACGGCATAGAGATGGTCAACCCCGACGCCGCCCTGCTGCTGCACACGGCGCGCGGGCTGAGCCGTGCCAACTGGAACGCCGACCTCGAGCGCGAGCGCACGCGCCTGCTCGAGGCGAGGAGCGCGGAGTTTGCCCGCGGAGTCGAGGAGATACGCACACGCGCCACCGACATCGGCAGCATCACCGCCATGGAAAAGAGCCTCAACGAGCGCATCGACGCCGACTATCAGCAGGGGCTCGACGACTTCTCGGCGGGCTATCTGGCGCGGCTGATGTGTTCGTCGGCCGACGACACGGTGCGCACCCTCGCCACCGAGCTGGTGGTGGAGACCCACATCCTCAGCAAGGTCCACACCAAGTATGCCCGCGTGGCCACGGAGCGCGAACAGCTCGCCGAGCTCGTGCCCCGCGCCCTCTACGAGCTCAAGGACGCCATAATCCGCGTGGAGATCCGCGCGCTCATGGACAGGCTCAAGACCCTCCCGCCCGACGACTTCGAGGCGCTCCGGGGCGTGATGCTCCAGCTCAAGGCCCTCGAGGAGAAGAAGAAGGAGGTCTCCAAGTTGATCGGCGACCGCGTCGTCGCCCCCCGCAAGTGACGCGCCCCCCTCACAACGAATGACCCGGCCCGTCTTTCCTGAGCGGAAAGGCGGGCCGGGTGTTATGTCGTCGTCTGTGAAACGGGGAGCTGTGTGGCGCTCAGTGGCGTCAGCGTCCGGGTTTCATATCGTATGAGAGCATTGCCAGCGAGAAGCCCCAGTAGATGAATGACAGTGAGGTGAGGAAGCTGGTCATAGCCATATCCTGAATCCATCCGGCCTCGATGAAGAAGAATCCGATGAGCATGAGCAGGATGCCGTTGATGAGCTGGAGCCACCAGTAGCGGCGACCGCTCTGCTGCACTGAGGCGCAGATGGCGTTAATGCCCCAGAAGATGAAGATGAGGGCAAGGAAGTAGGGGAACACGGCCTCGGAGAGCACTACGCTGCGCACCATCATGAAGCCGATAAACATGTCGATGATACCACCGGCCAGCCACCAGCCCCAGCCACGGCCCGAATGAGGACCCGATGCCTGAAGAAGCTGCACGATACCCACGAGGATAAGGAGCCAACCGAACAACTGAGAAGCCACTGCATATCCGGCAACGGGCCAGAACCAGTAAGCGAATCCGCAGACCACCATGAGAATGCCTGCCGTGAGGATGAGCCACCAGTAACGGGATTCACCCATGAATTTGTCAAGTAACGCTTTCATAACGATTTGTTTTTAGTTGATTTTAAGTTGATTGTATAATAGTTGAAATTAGGTGTCTTGTTTCCTGTTTTCAGAATTATAACACGCGGTCGATTGAAATTGTTGAACGGGTGTGAAAAAATCTTTATCATTCTCTCCCTCACATCTCAGGAGTAGCCTCCGGGGCCTCGGAGGCGGTGGTAGCCTCCGTGTCGTCGCCCGTCCATTTGTCGAGCAGAGCCTGATAAGCCGGAGTCTCCTTGAATCTCACTATACGGCTGTCGAGGGTGTCCTGAAGGGCCTTGGCATCGGCGTTGAGTATCCACGACTGGAATTGCGAGAACGAGATATTGTCCGCTATCCTCAGGTCGGGATAGCGCGCCAACAGGCGGCGGGCCACCTCCTGATTGACCACGGCGCGGGGTATCTGCCCGTCGGCCACCAGCATCACGAGCTGCTCGGCCGAGTAGTCGCGGCTCACGCACACATGTATGGAGTCGCCTATCTCGCGCGAGAGGTTGCCGAGTCTCTCGATGGCGGGCGATCCGGCCGTCACCCACACGTCGGTCCCGGCCAGCGCAAGCGGCGTGGCTGGTACCGAGTCGCGGCTCACCAGCACCTGACGGTCGGTGTAGACAGGCACCGTAAAGCGATAGTGCTCTCGCTGCGAGGCAAACATAGGGATGTCGGCCACCACCACGTCATAGCCTCCCCGACGCAGGCGCTCGAGGGCCTCGTCCACCGACACTACGGGATAGAACTTGACAGGAAAATCGTCGGTGCGCGCCATCTCGCGCAGCATCTCATAATTGAATCCACCCAGCGTGTCGCCATACCTGTAGAGCGACATGGGCGAGTAGGCGATGGCCACGTTGAGAGTGTCGTCGCCGGCGCGTTCATAGGCATAGGCGGCGTGGCGGGCGGCGTCTCTGTGGCTTATGACTCCGGCCGTCACACCCACGGCTATGATGGCGATGGCGAGGATCAGTATGCGCCTGAGGCGCACTATATTGGGCGTAGATTTTTGTGCGGACATAGGATGGAGTGTTAGTATTCTTCACAGAATATAACAATCCTTCCCGCCGTTTTGATTGACGGCACCCGTGGGTGCCGCGTGCGGCCGTCAGTTGATGAAGTCGACCGTCACACCCATCTGGAAACGCCGCGGATTGAGCGGATAGTGGGGGATGGAGAAGTAGTCATTACCCCCGAACAGGCCCTGATTGACATGCGAATAGAGCACATAGAAGCGTGCCCGCGAGAGCCTGAACGAGGCATAGGCGTTCATGAACGGATAGTTGCCGCACTTCACCTCGCGCTGATTGCAGAACGACATCGTGGCGGGCTGATATGAAGGGGCGTAATATCGGGTATAGTAGTCGAGATCCACACCCATCTGCACCTCGAGCACCTTGGCCACCATGAACTGCAGATAGAGGTTGGAGTAGATGGCGAGCTTCGGGAGGGGTATCACGGCATCGTCCGACGTGGTCTGATAGATGACCGTGTTGCGCCAGTTGAGGGCCCTGAAGCGGAGATTCTGATCTATGCGCGCGGCGAGCACCTGCACACTGTTGCCAGCCTGCACGGGCAGGGCATCCGGGCCAAAGTAGATGAGATTCTGCACATTCTCCACCCCCACGTCTATGCGTGTGCCCGTGTGGGGCACCGTGAGGGTCCCTCCCACCCTGAATCGGCGTATCTTGCCAAACTCATTGCGCCATATGTAGTGATTGGACACATAGCGGTCCATGAGATAGGGAGCCTTCTCGTTGGCAAACTTGCCATAGGCGCGCAGGCTCACCGTGTCGCCCAGCATGCGGATGCGGGTGGTGATCCCGCCGTCGGCAAATATCTCGCCCGCCGCAGCCCCGGCCACACCGAGCCTGACGGTGGCGTCATAGTTGAACGTGAGGCCCTGCTGCTTGGTGAGCTGTGCACCGGCATAGAGGAAGTTCTCGCTCGCTCGGTGCTCCATGCGCGTGTCAAACGGATAGGGCGTCAGCTGCGCCGGTCGCTCGGCGCCCGCTATGGGCAGCGTGTCGGGGGTCTGATAATAGTTGCGCACCTCGTGGGTCACGAATGCCGCCAGTCCGGCCTTGGCATATTTGTTGAATCCCTCGAGCAGCGAGATCCCCACCGTGTTGCGCACGGCATGATAGCGCGTCACGTCGCGCGTGCCGTCGGCCGAGAAGTAGTGGGTATCCCAAAACTCCCCCTCGTCTTTGGATGACGTGTTGGTGAAACGGTGCCTCCCCTCGCTGTAGGCGAATGTCCATATGAAACTCGACACGGGGATATACTCCCTCCTCACCACCGAGTCCTCAAACACCGAGTCATACTCCGTGTGCCAGTGGCCCACCTTATAGCGCTGGTTGAGATACAGCTCCTTGCCGCGGATGCGCGAGTGCGAGGCGGTCAGGTTGGTGGGGATCGACTTGGGGTTGATCTTCGAGAGTCCCCCCTGCAGCTGGGCAGGGTCTATGATATAGAGGTCGTCGGTGATGCCGCCGTTCTCCTTGTTGATCATGTTATAGGCGTCATAGTATGCCTGCATCTCATAGCGGTCACCCATATACGAGCCCGAGAGCTGCCAGTTGAGCCCCTTGGCGGCCTGATAGTTGTATGAGCCTTTCGAGTATGGATAGTCCACCTTCACCCCTATCTGCGCCTTGGGGGTGAAGTTGCCCGAGAACATGAATCTGAACCAGTCCTGCGCTATGTCGCGGCCGCCGCCGGTGTTATAGCTCAGCACACTCATCGGGATAGCCGAGTTGTAATACCGCACCTTGTTCTCAGACGGCAGCCAGAACGATTTGGCATCGTTGAAGAAAAATCTGCTCATCGGGGCGCGGTCCATATACACCATATTCATCCCCTCCGAGGCCTGATTGCCCGTGGTGGCGAAGGCCGGAGACACCCCTGACGGCACGGCACTGTTGTAGATCCTGTAGAGGAGCGTGTCCAGCGTGGTCTTGTCATGGAGCCCGAGCGGCTGCAGCAACCCCCACGCCTGTGTGGGCACCGGTCTGTAGGTGGGCTGCGCGCCAAGCGCAGCAGCTATCACCGCTATATATAATGTGATGAGCGAAAGAATGCGTTTCATAATTCGTGTGCAAAGTTAATCACAATCATGCACAAAAAAAAATTATCCGTCATCACGACGAATAATCTTCTTACCTTAAATCTAATACCATGAAAAACTGATGCAAAGTTACGCACTTTTTCTTACACTCCAAAAAATATGCTCAAAAACATATTTGTTTTAACATTTTTTAATCTTCCCACTCCCATGCCGACCCCCGAGAGGGGGATCACTGCAACCCCGCCGATCCCTCGCGCCCACATGACGGCCCCCGACAGGGGGTCGATTATGACACCGAATCCTCGTCACCCTACCCGCGCCCGATTCCGACACCCCTACCACCCCGCGC
>CAZAWC010000018.1:0-17782 GCA_964488595.1 uncultured Staphylococcus sp.
ATCTCGACTGTGGCGGGCACCACAGAGCGGGGCTTACACATCTCGACCAGCTTGTTGAGGCGCTCGTCGGGCACGGTGATCACACCCACATTGGGCTCGATGGTACAGAAAGGGAAATTGGCCGACTGGGCCTTGGCGTTTGAAAGACAGTTGAAAAGTGTCGACTTGCCCACGTTGGGGAGTCCGACTATGCCGCATTGAAGTGCCATATCGTTTGGTTTAGAATTAGGAGTGATGAGGAGGGAGACTCGAAATCGGGTGCAAAGTTAAGGATTTTCAGCCGATTTGCGAAGCGTAAGCCCCGAAAATACGCCCGCCGAGAGCATCGGGAGACTGTCCGGATGAACGGCAAAGAGGATGAGACGCGCCACATCACGGGGATCAAGCCCGGCCTGAGGGGCGACACTGAGCGCAAGGGGCGCATCGGGAGCGGGAGCCGCCCCCAACGAGATGGTGAGGGAGAGTCCACCCCATCGCTCCAGCATATCCTCGCCGGCTCTTTGTGGCGTGATATTGCCGGGATAATAGCGTGCCCCGGTGCGCTGAGCGAGCCGCGTAGACGGCACACCGTCGGGACACAGCAGGGCCACCCGCAGCCCCACGCCGCGGAGCGCACCGACTGTCTGCTCTACCACCGGAGTGCACGCCGGGGCACACACTGCCACCGCCATCGGCGGATATGCCAGCACGAGGGCGTCGGCTGGCGCCGGACGCGTCGTCACGCGCGAGGCGCGAGGCGCAAGCCTCCCGGCCCGGTAGTCGGCCATACGGTTTTCAAGGTAATTGTCTGCCATAGAGGGTAAGTTGAGTTTGCCGGAGTGCAAAATTACTGATTTTTCACTAATTTTGCACTCCCTAATCGTTCAGACGCATGAAAACAGCCATATTCCGTCAGCGGCTCAAGCCGTGGATGCTCCCGATAGCGATGGTAGGGGGTGTGTTGTTCCATTCGGTCATTGATGCCATCTCGTTCATAGCACCATGGCTCATATTCGTGATGCTGCTCATCACGTTCTGCAAGGTGAATCCGCGCGAATTTCGCATCACCTCGCTCAGCCGGCGCCTCATCGCCGTGCAGATCCTCGGCAGCATAGCGGCTTATGCCGCCCTGCTGCCAGTCAACCGCGAGCTGGCCGAGGGCACTTTCATCTGCATCTTCTGTCCGACGGCCACGGCCGCCCCCGTCATCACCGGGATGCTCGGGGGGAGTGTGGCACGAGTGGCCACCTACTCCATCGTCTCCAATGTCTGCGTGGCCGTGCTGGCCCCCATCCTGTTCACCCTCATGGGTTCTGAGGCAGGGATAGGTTTTGTCGACTCGCTCACGCTTATAGCCGTGCGCGTGGTGCCGCTCATCATCCTCCCGCTGTTCACCGCGCTTGCCATGCGGCGGCTCACGCCCCGCGCCCACAGCGCCCTCGCCTCCCATCAGGGCCTGTCGTTCTACATCTGGGCCGTGTCGCTGTTCATCGTCGTGGGACGCGCGGTGAGCTTCATCATGGCCGAGCCGGCCGAGGCGGTGCCCGAGATGCTGTGGCTGGCCGCGCTGTCGCTGGCGGCATGCTGCCTGCAGTTCTGGATAGGGAGGCGCGTGGGGGCCCGCTGCGGCGACAAGATAGCGGGCGCACAGGGACTTGGACAGAAAAACACGGTGCTGGCCATATGGATGGCCCTCACCTATCTCCACCCCATCTCGTCGGTAGCCCCGGCGGCTTATGTGGCATGGCAGAACACCATCAATTCGGCCCAGCTATATTTCAAGACCAAAAAGGATGCCCGTGCAAACCAAAACGGCTGAGAGTGTGTTGATTTAACGAGGGACATTCTCATCACGTCAAGTTTCACCAAGGCAACAAATCCACACATTCATCATGGCACCCGCAAGCATGTACGAAAACCTTATGACGCTCCCGCTGTTCAAAGGCGTGAGCTATAACCGCGTCTCCGATATAGTGGGCAAGATTCCGCTGTCGTTCGTCAAGTTTTCCGCCGGTCAGACAGTGCTCCTCGCCGGCGAGCAGTGTGCCGACATCAAATTCGTGATCAGCGGCAGCGTGAGGATGGTGATACGCAACTACACTGACCGGTTCAGGGTGGGCCAGACGCTCGCGGCACCCGCTGTCATTTCGCCCGACTTCCTTTTCGGGCGCGATACGCTCTATCCCGGCGACGTCACTGCCCTTGACGAGGTGTCGGTGATGCGCATCGAGAAGAAGGATTTCATCACCCTGCTGAGGGAGGATGAAGTGATCATGTTCAACTATCTCAACATGCTCTCCACCAACGCGCAGAAGGCTATTGACGGCGTGCTGGCCCTCACCTCAGGCTCGCTCGAGGAGCGCATAGCATTCTGGATCATAGCCCTGACGCAGATGGGCTCTACGGACATAGTGCTTCAGGCCCGTCAGCGAGACCTCTACTCGCTGTTTGGCGTGCAGCGCACGTCGTTCGTGGCCGCGCTCGACTCACTGCGCACTCAGGGGATCATCGAATACACCCCCACCGAGATCCATGTGATCTCGCGCCGCGAACTGCGGACACTACTGCTGCAGATACCCGACTGAGAGACCTCACAGCCTCCCCTCGTCGGCATACGAATACCACCGGCTGCCGGCGATGATGATGTGGTCCAGCACACGTATGTCGAGCATGGCAGCTCCCTCCTTGATGCGTCGTGTCAAGGTGTCGTCCTGAGCGGACGGCATCGTGTTGCCCGACGGATGATTGTGCACGAGGATTATCCCCTCGGCCAGACAGTCAAGGGCGCGCTTCAGCAGCAGTTTGATATCGACCACCGTGGCTGCGGTGCCACCCTGCGAGATGCAGCGGCGGTAGGTGACACGGTTGGAACGCGAGAGCATCAGCACCCAAAACTCCTCATACTCGAGTCCGGAGAGGAGCGGCGACATCATGTCGGCCACATCCTTGCTCGACCGTATCTGCGGATTGACACGCAGGGCGGCCTGCTCGCTGTTGCGCCTCCCCAGCTCGAAGGCCGCAGCCAGACTCACGGCCTTGGCGGGCCCAACGCCCTTGTATTTGCTCATCAGTTCATTCATGGACAGACGGGCCAGATTGTCCACCCGGCCGTCGCAGTCGAGCAGGATGGAGCGCGCCATGTCCACCACCGAGAGGCCCGGCAGACCCCCGCCGAAGATGATGGCCACGAGCTCGGCATCGCTCAGCGACCTTATGCCTTGAGCGAGAGCCTTCTCGCGGGGCTTGTCGTCGTCGCCCATGCTGCGGATGGGCATGGATGTGCCTGTCATTTCCCCTTGCGCATGGCTATCTCACGGTCGAGGTCGCGCCCTCGGCCCATGATGACGTTGGTGAAATATGCACGTATGAATCCCGTGCCGTAGCCGGTGATCTGTATCACACTCGCCGGGACTGCCTTGGCGGCTATGACGAGCGAGCGTGTCAGTATGAGCGCATGCACGAAGATGGCCGCGAGATATATCCCCAGCGGCAGCAGCCACCACGGCGAGATGAAGATGGTACACGATACGAGGATCACCCCTATGATCACCGCAAGGGCCGGGAGGGTGTGGACGGCCTTGAGCGAGCCGGGATAAAGCTGTCGCAGAGTGATGCGCGACATGCCGAAGACATGCACCTGACGGAAGAATTTGCAGAAGTCGACGCGCCGTTTGTGATAGACAAACGCCGGACGGATGAGGCCTATGTTATATCCCGCCTGACGGATGCGGGTGCTCATGTCGATATCCTCCGAGAACATCTCGCGAAATCCTCCCACCCGCTCGAACACCTCGCGGCGGAATCCGGTGTTGAACGTGCGGGGCACAAACTTCTCGAGGCTCACCTTGCCCCCGCGGATCCCACCGGTAGTGAGCAGCGAGGTCATGGCATAGTTGATGGCCTTCTGCGTGGAGCTGAATGAGGGGTGGGCCGAGTCGGGCCCCCCATAGCAGTCGAGAGCGGGGTTGGCGTCGAGCTCGCGGGCAAGAGTCTCGAAATACTGAGGGGGTATGACGCAGTCGCTGTCGAAAAACACCAGCCACTCCCCGCGGGCGCGCTCCATGCCATAGTTGCGGGCTATGGACCGCCCTTCGTTCTCCTTATAAAAATAATGTGCGTCCACCTGCGGGAAGGCTTTCACCACGTCGCCGCAGGGATCGGTCGAGCCGTCCTCGACGATGATCACCTCAAACTGTCGCGAGGTCTGCGCCGCCAGACTCTCCATCAGCTCTCTCACCTCGTCGACACGGTTGTAGACGGGCACTATGACGGAGAAGCGTGGTGAGACACTGTTGTTGATATCCTGTTCCATGGCCATTACTGTGTGCAGACTGTGTGTCAGCTCATGCGGTTTTTATAATCGTTATAGTCAAATCGCCTCAGATACTCACACTCTCCGTCGGCCCGGCACAGCACCATGGAGGGATGCTGGATGCCGTTGAACATAGTGGTCTTGACGGTGGTGTAATGATTCATATCCTCGAGCGTGAGGCGCTGCCCGGGACGCAACGGCTCGGCAAAGGCCCAGTCGCCCACATAGTCGCCGCTCAGACAGGAGTTGCCTCCGAGGCGGTAGACCGGGAGCCCCGGCGCCTCGGGGACACTCTCGGTGATGGCGGGCTTGTATGGCATCTCGAGGCAGTCGGGCATGTGGCAGGCAAACGAGGCGTCAATGATGGCCGTCGATATGCCCTGATTCTCCACCACATCGAGCACCGTTGTGACCAGATCGCCTGTGCGCCACATCCACGCGCTTCCGGGCTCGAGGACCACGCTGAGATTGGGGTGGCGCCGGCGGAAGTCGCGCAGCAGCCTCACGAGATGGTCCGTGTCATATCCCTCGCGCGTCATGAGGTGGCCGCCGCCGAAGTTGACCCACTTGAGACGGGGCAGAAAGCGGCCAAACTGTGCCTCGAACGCCTCGAGCACACGCTCGAGGTCGTATGACGAACTCTCGCACAGGGCATGGAAGTGAAATCCTTCGATCCCCTCCGGGAGGGTGTCGCCCAGCTGAACGGCCGTGACTCCAAACCGCGAGCCGGGGAGGGCGGGATTGTATATATCGGTCTCTATCACGGAGCAGAGCGGATTGACCCTGAGTCCCGGCGACACTCCCGCGGCCTTGGCCCGGGCACCGTAGAGCTCCCACTGGCCCAGTGAGTTGAAGGTGATGTGAGTGGCCCGGGACAGAAATTCGCCGATGGTCTCGGGGGTATAGACGGGACAATAGACATGAGCCTCGCCACCCAGCTCCTCGTTGCCGAGACGCAGCTCGTTGAGCGAGCTTGCCGTGAAATCGCGGTTATACTCTCGCACTATGCCGAACGTGCGCCACATGGCGTTGGCCTTGAAGGCCATTATGATGTTGACCCCTGCCTCGCGCTCCACGCGGGTGATGAGCTCGAGATTGCGGCGCATGCGCTCCTCATAGACGATATATGCGGGCGTTGGTATGTCGTTTGCTTTCATATAATTGCGAATTTGGCATATTTCAGCAGTAGCAAGCGCTCCTCGACATCATCATTGTCAAAGCGCGCGGCCATGCGGGGACCCACGCCGTCGAGCAGCACGGCACGCACGGTGCCGGTGCCGAAACGCGGATGGCGTATGCGGCTCCCCACCTCCACCTCGCCGGGGGTATGGGTGGTGAAGTCGCCGTCGGCGCCCTGAGCTGCAGGGCGCGCCTGAGGCATCTGCGCGGGGCGGCGCAGCGAGTCGAGCGACACGCCCGAGGAGGCCATGAAGTTGGGCACACGGACCTCCGGACGGGGCGCGGTCGGGCGCGACGCAGGGCGCAGATCGGTGCTGTCAGCCCTGAGATAGCGGAGGTCTATCTCCCTGAGAAACGGTGAGATATTGGTGGACAGATTGCTACCGTTGCGGAAACGGGTGGTGGCATAGCTCATCTGGCAGAAATTGCGTGCCCGGGTCAGCGCCACATAGAGCAGGCGGCGTTCCTCCTCGATCTCGGCCTGCGAGCCCTGCGACATGTAGGAGGGGAAGAGACCGTCCTCCACACCTACTATAAATACATTATTGAACTCCAGACCCTTGGCGGCGTGGACGGTCATCAGGGTCACACGGTCGTCCGATCCGCTGTCGTCCGAGTCCTGATCGGTAGCCAGCGAGACGGTGGTGAGATAGTCCACCATGGTGTGTTCGCTCTGACCCTCCTCGCGGGCCAGCTCCACAAAGGTGCGCACACTCCCCAAGAGCTCGTCGAGATTCTCGCGTCGAGAGATATTCTCGGGCGTGTGGTCAGAGACAAACTGGTCATAGAGATGGGCACCCTTGATGATCTCGACGGCCACCCGGTCGGCACTCGCGCCGGTGTTGTGGAGATCGATGAATCCCTGTATCAGCTCCCTGAATGCCTCGAGCTTCTTGCGGGCGGCCCCTTTCACCTCGGGGGGCATGAGGTTGGTGTCGGAGAGGACACTCCACAGGCTCACGCCCTCACCTATGGCCGCGGCGGTGATGCGCTGCACGGTGGTCTCGCCGATGCCGCGTATGGGATAGTTGATGATGCGGCGCAGGGCCTCGTCGTCGTCGGGATTGACGGCGAGACGGAAGTAGGCCAGCGCGTCCTTGACCTCCTTGCGCTGATAGAACGAGAGGCCTCCGTAGATGCGGTATGGGATGTTGCGCTTGCGCAGGGCCTCCTCGAGCACGCGGCTCTGTGCATTGGTGCGGTAGAGCACGGCAAAGTCGTTGAAACGGTCGCCGGCCGACACGCGCCGCTGGGAGATGCGGGCGGCAACCTTGTATGACTCCTCCATGTCTGAGTAGCACTTGACCACCTCCACCCTGTCGCCGCGCGAATTTTCGGAGTAGACATTCTTGGGGATCTGCTCGCTGTTGTGTGCTATGAGGCTGCCGGCGGCGTTGATGATGTTCTGAGTGGAGCGGTAGTTGCGCTCGAGCTTGAACACCTTGAGCGCAGGGAAGTCCTCGCTCAGGTGGAGGATGTTGCCGATGTTGGCTCCGCGAAACGAGTAGATGCTCTGGGCATCGTCGCCCACCACACAGAGCATCCCGTGGCTGCGCACCAGCTTCTCGACTATGCGGTGCTGGCAGGCATTGGTGTCCTGATACTCGTCGACGAGGACATAGAGGAAATGCTCGCGATACTTGTCGGCCACCTCCGGACAGGTGTCGAACAGGAGGTTGGTGTAATAAAGGAGGTCGTCAAAGTCCATGGCGTTGGCGCGGCGGCAGCGGTCGGCATACATGGCATAGATGCGGCCTATGAGCGGACGGCCGCTGCGCATGTCGGCCTCCATCATCTGGCGCGAGGCCTGATACTCCTCGGGCGAAATCAGGGCGTTCTTGGCCTTGGAAATCTCGCCCGCCACGGTGGCCGGTTTGTAGAACTTGGCGTCGAGCTGCAGCGTCTCCACAATCTGCTTGATGAGATTGCGCGAGTCGGCGGTGTCATAGATGGTGAAGTTGGAGTCAAACCCCACCTCACGGGCATGGAGATGGAGGATCTTGGAGAATACGGAGTGAAACGTGCCCATCCACAGACGCGACGCCGTCTCGGCGCCGGCCACCTTTTCCACACGCTCGCGCATCTCGCGGGCGGCCTTGTTGGTGAACGTGAGGGCGAGGATGCGCCACGGCGGCACACCCTTGGAGAGGAGGTGGAGGATCTTATAGGTGATGACCCTCGTCTTTCCCGACCCGGCGCCGGCTATCACCAGCTGCGGACCGCCGAGATACTCCACCGCCTCGCGTTGCTGCGGATTGAGCTCGTCGAGATAGGATGAGGCGGATGTGGATGCTGTCACGGAGATGGGATTCACTTGCGGTTCTTTACATCCTTGACTTTGAGATGATCGCCGGTCTCGTCGGCTATCGAACGGTAGTAGCGCTCGTCATAGCCCCCGAATATGGGCGAGACACACATCCCCTCGGGGGTGCGCTCAAACTCGCCGTCCTTCTCGCGCTTGATGTTGCCGTCGAGATATTTCACCAGCAGATAGTCGCCAAGATTGCGGTAATTCTTGAGATAGCGTGCCGAGGCCATCTCTGTGTGGGCCTGAAGGGCGTCGCGCGCCTCGGCCGGGCCGAGGGTGCTCACCACACCGCGCAGCGAGTCGACCTCGGCCTCGAGACGGGCCTCCTCGGCCTGCTGCACGCGGCGTATGTCGGGGATCATCTGCGAATATCGGTTGTAGGCCTGATTGGCCACATAATTGTTGACCCAGAAGGCGGCGTCCCACGACAGGGTGAGCATGTCGCCGTTGCCATGCTCGAACTCGTGGGGCACACGGGTCATGGAGCTGTAGACGGGGATATAGACACAGGTGTTGGTATCGTCTACTCCAAACCACAGGATACCCTTCATGGGATCGGGATTGGCGGCGTTCATCTGTGCCACCAGCGAGAATCCTGTTTGCTGCGTGGCGATGGCACGCTCGTTGAGATACTCCACGCCGTCGACCTTGAAGGTCATGGGCCTCCAGCGGTAGGGCACGGCAAAGGGCCCGGCGCCGATATCCTTGGTCATATCCATGGGAGTGCCCTCGAAGTGGTCGCGCATGGCCCACTTCATGTCGTTGACGCTCACCTTGCGGTCGGGCTTCACCCACAGGGGCATCACCTCGCCCTCGGAGTCGAGGATCCACGGCAGGTAGCGGTCCATGCCGTCGGCAAACCGGTTGAAGTAGCTCCACACACGGCCATCGCATCCGCGCGTGGCGGTGCCGTCGAGTTCGCAATAGGCGGTGGAGAAGCTGAAGTCTTCATCCTTGCCGTCAAAATAGCCCTGCTCCCGTGCAAAGCTGATCACGTCGGGCGACATGATTGTATTCTCCTTATCGTCGAGCGGGAAACGGTGGATGCGGGGGAAGTTGGCATGCCCCGATATGCAGTCGTCGGGCACACGGCGGGCCACCCACACGGCACCCTTCTCCTTGCCACCCTTGCCTATCAGCTCCATGATCCAAGCCTCATCGGCGTTGGCTATGGTAAACGACTCACCCTCCGAGCAGTAGCCATACTCCTTGACGAGGTCGGTCATCACCTTTATGGCCTCGCGCGGTGTGCGCGAGCGCTCGAGGGCAATGTAGATCAGCGACCCATAGTCGATGAGTCCCGTGGTGTCCACCAGCTCCTCGCGGCCGCCCCATGTGCTCTCCACGATGGTGAGGCCGTGTTCGTTCATATTGCCCATGGTGGTATATGTGCGCTCGGGCTGCGGGATACGGCCAAGAAATTTGCCTGTGTCCCACTCCACCACGTCGCGCATGGCGCCGGGCTCGTGGACGGCCCCGGGAGTGTGGTAGAGCTCACCGTAGAGGGTGTGCGAGTCGGCGGCATAGGTGACCAGCACCGACCCGTCGGGGGTGGCGTTCTTGCCGGCCACAAGGCTCGTGCAGGCAAGCGCAGCCCCGGGCACGGCAAGGGCGGCAGCCACTAACAAAGCTGTAGTTTTCATCTGAATTTTCATGTTTTAGAAATGCAAAAATAGCGATTTTTTCGCAATTACTTGAATATTTTACATCTTTTCACTACCTTTGCCTCGAATCCTCCCTGCCGCCACGCGCGGGTGTGGCGGTGCTATCAATTCTATTCATTACTCTCTAACTCCATTCAACACCAACACAAGATGAAAAAGTATCTCGCAGAGATGATCGGGACGTTTGTCCTCGTCCTCATGGGTTGCGGCAGCGCAATCTTCGCCGGCATCGGGCTGGGCACCACCGGCTATGGCGTGAGCACACTCGGCGTCGCCATGGCGTTCGGACTCTCGGTAGTGGCAATGGCCTATGCCATCGGCGGCATTTCGGGCTGCCACATCAACCCCGCCATCACCCTCGGCGTCTGGGCCAACGGCCGCATGAAGGGCAACGAGGCCATCATGTATATGGTCTTTCAGGTGATCGGCGCCCTCCTCGGCTCGGCCGTCCTCTTCACCCTCGTCCACACCGGCAATGAGGCCGGCCTCAACGCCGTGTTCAACTCCACCACCACGACGGGTGCCAACTCGTTCCTCGAGGGCAACATGGTGCCCGCGTTCATCGCCGAGTTTATCTTCACATTCATCTTCGTGCTCACCGTGCTCGGCACCACCGACTCCAAGCAGGGCGCTGGCAACCTTGCCGGCCTCGCCATCGGTCTCTGCCTCGTGCTCGTCCACATAGCATGTATCCCCATCACCGGCACCTCCGTCAACCCCGCCCGCTCCATCGGCCCGGCCATCTTCGCCGCCATCGAGGGCAACTGCGTGCCCCTCGGCCAGCTGTGGCTCTTCATCGTGGCTCCCTGCCTCGGCGCTCTGCTCAGCTCGGCTGTCTGGAACGTGATCCGCTCCAAGTGATCATCTCCGTGACATCGACCCACACAAGGCTGCACCACGGTGCAGCCTTGTTCATGACCTGCGGCACCATCCACCACTATCCAACCACTCAACTGCTCATCAACAACTTCACCACATGAATCTCAACGGCAGACGCGAAAGCTCTAACGTCAGCGACCAGCGCGGTCGCAGAGGCGGCGGCGGAAGCGGCCTCAAGATCGGAGGCAGCATTGGAGCCGTGATCATAGCGGCCCTCATCACATGGCTCTCGGGAGGCAGCCCGCTCGACATCCTGTCGTCGGGGGCCGCTCAGATGGGCGTGGCAGACGACAGTCAGACACAGACATACACCCCCTCCGAGGAGGAAGAGGAGCTGGCCTCGTTCTCGCGCAAGATTCTGGCCGGCACCGAGGACGTGTGGACCAAACTGTTTGCCGAGCAGGGCCTCGAATACGAGCCTCCGACGCTGGTGCTGTATACCGACGCCGTGAGGAGCGGCTGCGGCAACGCCACGGCATCGACCGGCCCGTTCTACTGCTCGGCCGACGAGAAGGTCTACATCGACCTGTCGTTCTTCTCGCAGATGCGCCGCACTCTCGGCGCCGGGGGCGACTTTGCCTACGCCTATGTCATAGCCCACGAGGTGGGCCATCATGTGCAGCACCTGCTGGGCACACTCGACGACGCCCACTCGCGCATGAGCCGCATGAGCGAGGCCGACGCCAACCGCATCAGCGTGGCCCTCGAGCTGCAGGCCGACTACTATGCCGGCGTGTGGGCCCACCACGACAACAAGATGTTTGGCTCGCTCGAGCCGGGCGACATCGAGGAGGCCATCGACGCCGCGCAGAAGATCGGCGACGACTATCTGCAGAAGAAAGCACAGGGTTATACGGTGCCCGACTCATTCACTCACGGCACCTCGGCCCAGCGCATGAAGGCCCTCCGCGACGGCATCGTCACGGGACGATTCCCTCAGCCATGAACCGTAAGACTCAGTAACCAATATATAATAATTTTAAAGCACTATTTTGCACTATTGCGATGAAATTCAGAAATCTGTTACTCGTACTCGCACTCGCAACCGCCTCGCATGCCGGGGCTCAGTTTAATCTCGGACGTGCCGCTCAGGCCGTGGGCAAAGCTGCTCAGGCTGTTACCATCACCGATGCCCAGATGGCGGAATATGTCAAGGAGTCGGTAGACTGGATGGACAAGAACAACCCCGTGGCGGCCGATGATGACCCCTATACCATCCGCCTCAAGAAGCTCACGGAGGGGCTCAAGTCGGTGGACGGGATACCCCTCAACTTCAAGGTGTATAAGGTGATCGACGTCAACGCCTTTGCCTGCCCCGACGGCAGCGTGCGCGTGTTCTCGTCGCTCATGGACATCATGGACGACAACGAGCTGGTGGGCGTCATAGGCCACGAGCTGGGCCATGTGGCCAAGCACCACTCCAAGAAGCAGTTCAAGCAGGCCCTCCTCACCGAGGCATTTCAGGACGCACTCGCCTCGACCTCGGGCAAGGTAGCCGCCCTCACCGACTCGCAGCTCGGATCACTCTCCTCGGCCCTCATGGGCGCAAGCTACTCGCGCAAGCAGGAGAGCGAGGCCGACGACTTCGGCTATGACTATCTCAAGGAGAACGGCTACAATCCGTGGGCCATGGTGCTCGCCTTCGAGAAGCTGTCAGAGCTCGAGGGGGAGAGCGGAGGCCAGGGAGGCGCCATGCAGAAGATGTTCTCCTCGCACCCCGACACCAAGGCCCGCATCAAGAACATGACCAAACGCGCCGAGAAGGACGGATTCACCCGCCCCGAGGCCGCCGCTGCCAAATAACCGGAAAACCGTAAAAAAATCACCCCGGGCGCCACACAGGGCGCCTCGGCCCACCACCCGCCGGACTTTGAAATGCAAAGCCGGCGGGCTTTTTAGCATTTTTTCACACTCGCCACACCTCCACTGTCGGTGGGAATCAGTATATTTGTATCCGTCATGGCAAACTTCTCAGTCAACATACTCGGTTGCTCGTCGGCCACACAGTCACGTCGCCATCAGCAGACGTGTCAGGTGGTGGACTTCCGCGACAAACTGTTCATGATCGACTGTGGCGAGGGAGCCCAGACACAATTCCGCCGCATGGGGCTCAAATTCTCGCGCCTCGGCCACATATTCATCTCCCACCTCCACGGCGACCACTTCTTCGGGCTCCCCGGCCTGCTCTCCACCATGTCGCTGCATCAGACGGGCGGGTCGGTCACCATCCACACCTTCCGCCGCGGGGCCGAGCTGCTCGACGAGTGGATGAGATTCTTCAACCATCAGTCATCGTTCGAGATCAGATATGACATCCTCGAGCCGGGGGATAGCCGCATAGTCTACGAAGACCGCGGCCTCACCGTGGAGACGTTTCCTCTCTATCACAGCACCGACTGCACGGGCTACATATTTCGTGAGAAGCCGGGGCTGCGCCACCTGCGCGGAGAGATGGTGAAATTTCACGACATACCCACCTCCATGCTGCAGGGCATCAAGGAGGGTGCCGACTATGTCAGGCCCGACGGCACCGTCATAGCCAATGCCGCCCTCACCCTGCCCCCCACCCCGCCGAGGAGCTACGCCTACTGCAGCGACACGATGGCCGACAGCCGCGTGGACGAGGCGGTGAGGGGGGTCCACACCATATTTCACGAGGCCACCTACGACTCGTCGCTCGCAGCGCTGGCCCGCGAGCGAGGCCACTCCACGGCCCACGAGGCCGCCATGACCGCCAAAGCGGCCGGTGCCTCACGCCTCATTCTGGGCCACTTCTCCAAACGCTATGCCCAGACCGGCGAGGAGATACTGCTGCGCGAGGCGCGCGAGGTGTTTCCCGACACCATTCTTGCCAACGAGGGGCTCAGCATCGAGGTGGTGTAGCCACGGGGCATTTAACCTTTTTAACGCCTTTCAGACCATTTTTTAACGTCATTTCCCAGAACCATACCCTCTGCCGGGATGTTTATGAGATACAAGGCCGCGATACAGGAGCCTTGAGAACTTTACGAACTCATTTAACCCTGACAGATTATGACCTATACACTTCCCGAACTGCCCTATGCCGCCGATGCTTTGGCTCCGGCCATCTCGAGAGAGACTGTAGACTATCACTACGGCAAACATGAGCGTACATATATCGACAATCTCAACCGCCTCATCAAGGACACCGAGTATGAGGACATGGAACTGGAGGACATAATCCGCTCGGCCGAGGGCCCGGTGTTCAACAATGCCTCTCAGGCATGGAACCACATCTTCTACTTCTTTACATTCTCGCCCGACGGGTCGCATGAGCCGGAAGGACATCTGCGCCACGCCATCGACGAACAGTTTGGCAGCTTCGAGCAGTTCAAGCGCGAGTTTGAGGAGGCCGGCACCTCGGTATTCGGGTCAGGCTGGGTGTGGCTCTCCAAGGACAAGGATGGCAAGCTCTTTATCACCAAGACATCCAATGCCGGCAATCCCCTCACCGAGGGTCTGACGCCGCTGCTCACATTCGACGTGTGGGAGCATGCCTACTATCTCGACTACCGCAACCGGCGCGCCGACGCCCTCAAGGAGTGGTGGAAGATCGTCGACTGGGACATCGTCTCAAGCCGCTATATCTGAGCCGCCCCGGCCGCAGCTTCAAAAACAAACCATATGAAAAGAAACAACAAGTCCGCATACTTGAACTAACTTACGAACTTACAATATAACAGCACTGATAAGCATAATGTGATGAATGGAGAGAGAGGCAGTCGTGAGACCCCCTCTCTTTTTTTTCGTGTCCGTCCAAGGGGAATTTTTTGTAACTTTGCACCCCGTAGACGATGAAAAGCAATAACCCCACTCAGCAAGACAGCCTGCTCGGATTCGCAGGCCTCTCGGCGCTGGTATTCGGCATGATGGTCGGAGCCGGCATTTTCAACATCCCGCAGAACATGGCTGCCGGCGCAGGTCTGTGGGCCGTGATCCTGTCATGGTGCATCACGGCGGCGGGGATGCTGCTGCTCGTGTTCACGTTCAAGACTCTGGCCGACCGCCATCCCGAGCTCGACGCGGGCATCTACCAATACGCCCGCGTGGGCTATGGTCCGTTTGCCGGATTCATCACCGCGTGGGGCTACTGGCTGTGCACCGGATTTGCCAACGTGGCCTATGCCGTGATGCTCAACGACACCATCGGGGCATTCTATCCCCCGATGCTCGAGCATGGATGGCCCACCGTACTGTTTGGCTCGGTGCTGATATGGGGCATCTACTTCGTGGTCGTGGCCGGTATGCGCACCGCCCGTCTGCTCACCACTCTGCTGGCAGCCGTCAAGGTGGGCACCATCCTGCTCATCGTGGTGCTTCTCGGGCTCAATGTGCGCTATGACCTGTGGTGCGTCAACTTCACCATCAGCTCGGCAGGGCTTGGCAGCCTCACCGATCAGATCAAGAGCACCGTGCTGGTGACCCTGTGGTGCTTCATAGGCATAGAGGGGGCTGTGATCATGTCGGGGCGCGCCCGGCGCAGCTCAGACATAGGCAAGGCGGGCGTCACAGGCTTCTTCACCGCGTGGCTGCTCTATGTGCTGGTGTCGGTGTTCTGCTTTGGCGTGATGACGCGCGCCGAGCTGGCCGGGCTCGACGATCCTTCGGTGGCAGGCGCTCTCAGAGCCGTGTGCGGCGAGTGGGCCTACTGGTTTGTGATACTGTCGGTGATCATCTCGCTGGGTGGCGGATGGGTGGCTTGGACACTGGTGTGTGCAGAGGTGCCATACAGCGCCGCCCGTGTCGGGATCCTGCCACGCACATTCCTGCGGCTCAATTCGCACGGCATGCCGTCGTTCGGCCTGTTCGTGTCGAGCGTGGTGATGCAGCTGTTCCTGCTGCTCGTCATGACGGCAGACAATGTCTATCTCGAGGCCCTCAACATCACGGGCATGATGATCCTCCCGGCCTATCTGGTGAGCGGAATGTTCCTGTGCAAGATCTCGCGCGGCGACTCGCGCAGAGGGTGGTGGACCGGCGCGGGATGCACACTGTTCTGCCTGTGGATGATGTATGCCGGCGGTCTCGACCTGCTGGCGCGCACGTCGCTGTTCTACATTGCCGGCCTCGGATTCTACTTCAGGGCCCGCCACGAGAGAGGGGTGCACACACTGAGCCGCACAGACGCGGCAGGCCTGATCCTGCTCGGCGCATGTGCGGCCTATTCGATTGTCGGCTATCTGGCCTGACGCCCCCTCAGAGGCGGATGTGCCATGTGCCGCTCTCGGTGATCACTATGTCGACACGGACATCGTGCTCCTCGGCGGGTATCTCACCCTCGTCAAGCAGCTGGCAGTCATAACCCACTCCCACCTTGGTGGCACGTGTGTCGGCCAGCAGGCGGTCATAGTATCCCTTTCCGCGGCCCACGCGGTTGCCCTTGCGGTCATAGGCCACGGCGGGCACCACCACGAGCTCTATATCGTCGATCGAGGCCGTGTCGCGCCCCGTCGGCTCCTCGATGTGAAACGATCCCAGCGCGAGGCGCTGCTCGTCATAGGGGAGTATCTCGAGATTAACTCCGTTGACCCTCGGCAGATAGAAATGCTTGCGCGAGGCCCACTTGCCGATAAACTCGCGGGTGGAGAGCTCGTCGGGCAGGGAGTGATACATCAGGATGCGGTCTGCCATCATGAAAGCGGCAGTGCGTTCGAGCATCTCGAACACCCGCGATGCCGCGCGGGCCTTGTCTATGTCATCGAGCAGGGTCTTTCTGGCCTTCACCCTGCGGCGGATATCCTCTTTGTTCATATCGGTAGTTTAAGGGTTTGGACCGGGCCCGGGGTGCGCAGGGCCGCTGTCAGCGCTTGCCCGTGTCGGGGGTCACGGTGACGGGAAATGCCGTCTTGCCCTGACGGAGAGCCTCGAGAGCGGTCTGCACGGTGGGGTCCGTGAGATTGTTGACCACGAAGTAGCCCTCCACACCATGAATGTTGCGGGCTATCATGGCTTTCAAGGAATTAACAAGCAGCGGGCGCGAAATGTTTATGTAATACCACCTCGGGGCCACACCCTCGCGGCGGGCATACTCCACAAACTCCTGCAGCAGCGTGTCGTCGTCGGGCAGGAGGGTCAGCATCTCGAGTCCGTCGGCGCTCTTGCTCAGGTCGGCGCGGTGATTGTCGGCATACTCGAATGTAAATCTGTTGATGAGACCCTTGTTGAGGACATTGAGGTAGTAGGAGGTGATGCCGGCCGTGTCGTTGGGCACGAAGATATCGGGCATTATACCTCCGCCGCCATAGACGGTGCGTCCGTGGAGGGTGACATACTCCAGATCCTTGTTCTGACGAATGGAGTCGACATTATACATCTCGCCATGCTCATAGCGGTCCAGCAGGTCGCGCTCATAGTCGGTGCCCGGTGCATAGGTCTTCTGGATACAGCGCCCCGAGGGGGTGTAGTAGCGTGCTATGGTGAGGCGCACCGCGCTGTTGTCGGGCAGCTCGAGCTGATGCTGCACCAGCCCCTTGCCGAAGGAGCGGCGCCCCACGATGAGGCCGCGGTCATTGTCCTGCATGGCTCCGGCAAATATCTCGCTCGCCGAGGCCGAGATCTCGTCGATGAGCACCACGATCTCGTTGCCCTTGAAGGTGCCGGTGCCGTCGCTGAGCGTCACGGGGGTGTCGGGGGTATGGGCTCCCTTCATCGAGACTATAGGCTGGCGCGCGCCGAGAAACTCGTTGGCCATCAGCACGGCATGCTCCATGAATCCGCCGCCGTTGCCGCGAAGGTCTATCACAAACTTGTCAGCCTTGTCCACCATCGGCAGAATGGTGGAGAGAAACTCCTCGTAGGTGTTGGCGCCAAACTTGTTGACCTTGATATAGCCCACACCGTCGTCGATGATATAAGCGGCGTCGATGGAGGTGACGGGGATGGCCCCGCGCACCACGTCATACTTCAGCAGGCCGGGGGCCGTGGATCGCTTGATGCCCAACGACACGGTGGTGCCCTCGGGGCCGCGAAGCATGCTCTTCACCTTGATGTCAGAGATCCCCTTGCCGGCCACGATGCTGTCGTCGACGCTCACTATGCGGTCGCCGGGCATGAGGCCCACCTTCTCGGAGGGACCGCCGGAGATCACCTCAAGGACATTGATGGTGTCGCCGATCAGATTGAAGGATATGCCGATGCCTGAGAACGACCCCTCGAGCTCCTCGTTGACGCTCTGCAGATCCTCCGCAGGGATATAGACCGAGTGAGGGTCAAGCTGGGCCAGAAGCTCGGGCAGCGTGGCCTCGAGCAGCGAGTCGGTGTCGATCTCGTCCACATAGTTGCTCTCGATGAGCTCGAGGATGGTGTCGAGCTTTGAGCGCGAGTCCCACGTGTGTGAGCCGCTAAAAAACGATTTGCCGATCCACATACCTCCCACGAGGGCTATGGCGATGGCCAGCGGCATCCACACCGCGGCACTCTTCAGGCGATTGATCATTTATC
>CAZAWC010000018.1:17792-27841 GCA_964488595.1 uncultured Staphylococcus sp.
GTGGAAAAAATATAAATATAGTAAGATAGGTTGAGAGCGGAAGGGGGATCAGACGTCTTGAACGGGGTGGTGCACACACTCCACCCCGGCGCGACGCAGCAGGTCGATGCCGTCGGTGATGCGGTAGAGGTCGGCATAGACCACACGATTGATGCCGGCCTGAATGATGAGTTTGGCGCAGTCGAGGCATGGCGATGCCGTGATGTAGAGGGTGGCTCCGTCGCTGGAGTTGTTGGACCGTGCCACCTTGGTGATGGCGTTGGCCTCGGCATGGAGCACATAGCTCTTGGTGGCGCCGCTCTCATCCTCGCACACATTCTCGAAACCGGCCGGAGTGCCGTTATATCCGTCGGAGATTATCGTGCGGTCTTTCACTATGAGTGCGCCCACCTTGCGGCGCACACAATAGGAGTTTTCAGACCATATACCGGCCATGCGCAGGTATCTGCTGTCGATGAGTTCCTGTTTATCCGGGGGAGTCATAGTGGCTGACGGTGTTTTTTGGAGATGCAAAGTTAGTCATATTTCGTGAAACAGTAGCATATTTTAACATTTTTCTTACAATCGTCGGTTAATTGAATCTTTTTTTAGCAAATTGTTGCTGATTGATAGCCCGGTATTCTGATTTTTTGACTAACTTTGTCCCGAATCTTTGCTTATTCCTATCGGTCAGACTTCATGATCTCTGGCCGGACAGACACATATTATATATTGCAATCAATAGTAACTTTCAATAACCGACTAATGAAAAGAAACATCATTACGGGCATTGCCTGTGCGGCTCTGCTGTTGCCTCTGGCGACCGGATGCAGCGAGGAGTCTCCGGCCGGAAGCGGCACCAAGGGGCGCATATCCCCCGAGGTAGACCTGCAGGCCGCTCCACTCACAGGAAAGCAGACCGACAGCCGCGCTGCGGCCGACGACCCTGTGTCGCTCTCGGATCTGTCGCTGCGTGTCACCTCTCTGGACGGTGACTATACCAACACTTGGACTTCGGTGGCCGACTTTGACCCCTCGACAGAATTTCCTGTAGGAAGGTACTCGGTGGAGGCGTTCTATGGCGAGGAGACCGCCGAGGGATATGGACAGCCCTACTATTACGGTGCGGGCGAGGTGAAAGTGACCACGGACCGCACCACCCCGGTGGCCGTCAACGCGACTCTGGCCAACTCGATAGTCCGCATCGTCTATACCGACGCGTTCCGCGAATATATGACCCAATACTCCGCCCGCGTTCACTCGGAGGGTGGAGCCTATCACGAGTATGACGAGGCAAGCCCCGAGGAGCTCTATGTGAGACCCGGCTATACGACGATCGACCTCACCGTGACCAAACCCAACGGCAAGAGCGGCACGCTTGAGGTGGCCGCCTTCACGGCCAAGCCCCGCTATCGCCACACGGTGACCATCGACGTCAACGGGGGCGAGACCGGCAAAGCCGAGAGCCTCGAGGTGACGTTTGACGACACGCTCGACTCGCAGGAGTTTGAGATCGACCTCTCGGACGATATCCTCTCTGCTTCGGGCCCCGTGGTGACCCCCGTGGGATTCACTCCCGGCGAGGAGATAGCACTGGTGGAGACCGCGGCAGCATCAGGCGACGTGAAGATGAACATCACCGCCCGCGGCAAGATCGAGACCGTCACCCTCACCACCCGCTCGGCTGCCCTGCTCGCTGCCGGATGGCCCGCCGAGGTCAACCTCGCGGCCCCCGAGGCCGACGTCAAGGCCCGCATGCAGGCACTCGGATTCAACACCTTGGGCATCTGGAACAATCCCGATGAGATGGGTGTGCTGGACTTCACCAAGGTGCTGAGCAAGATCCCCTACGTGGATGGGGCCGACAATACGTCGGTGTTTACCGTCGTGGTCAAGGACCGTCAGGGCAAGGTGAGCGACCCTGTAGAGTTCAGCGTCACTGTGTCACAGCTGCGCCTCGCCATCACCGAGGGCGCGATCATAGCCGACGGCGAAGCCATGGTGATGGTTGACTATAACGGCGCCTCGGTGGCCGACATCACCTTCCGTGCCAAGAACACCCGCGGCACCACATCGCCCGTCACCGTCAAGAGCTCTGCCAAAGACGCTGCCACAGGGCTCTACACCATCTATCTGACCAACTCGGCCTCTGACCCCGTGATAAAGGTCGTGAACAATCTCGACCTTATCGCCACCGTCGGAGGCGTCACGGCGACCGCAACCATCAAGGCACCCGTGCTGGTGATTGACACTCAGAGCATCAACAGCTTTGCCCGCCACACCACGGTCAGCGTGAAGTTTACCGACAGCAGCGCCGCAGCCCGCAGCGGCGAGGTGAAATTCTATCTGTCGACCGACGGAGGCAACACCTTCACCCCGGCCGGCTCCACCCCCCTCGCCTCCCCCTCGCGTGCGGTGGTCAAGACTGTGACATATGACATCACAGGCCTCAAGGAGAAGACCGACTATACGTTCTATGCCATCCTCGACGATGACAAGAGCCTCCCGGCCAAATTCACCACCGAAGAGGTAATACAGCTCGAGAACGCCGGCATGGATGATTGGGACAATGACCAGATGGGCGACTATCAGACCCTGTGGTATCCGTCGGCCACCAAGGGCACCGGCTATTGGGCCACAAGGAACGCACTCACCACTTCGACCCATGGCAAGGGATCAAGCATCTTCAGCTATGGCGGCACGGCCTATCGCGCCACCTCGGGCACCATGCCCGCCAACGGCAATGTGGCCAAGAGTCCGAGCGCCACGGCCAACTCGGGCAATCAGTATGAAGGCTCCAACGCAGCGCTGGTGCGCACTGTGGGCTGGGGCAGCGGCAACACGTCGTTTGGCTACAGTGGCAAATGCGAGAATATCACACCCGGTGAGCTGTTTCTCGGCTCTACGGACGCTTCCTACAATGCAGTGCGCGGTATAAAGTTCGGCTCGCGCCCCTCGGCTCTGCAGTTCATGGGCCGCTACATCCCCTTCAAGGAGGGTAACGGCGACTTTGGCAAGGCCGAGATCAAGGTCTATGCCGCCACCGGCTCCCAGCCGATAGCCGAGTATAGCCTCGAGATCGGGAGCACCCCCGAGTGGACACAGTTCACCCTGCCCCTCTCCTACTCCACCGCCACCCGTGCCGCCCGCCTCGAGGTCAACTTCTACTCGTCGGCCAACCCCGCCTGTCTCGTGTATAACAGCAACTACATCAGCGATGCAGGCTCTGCCAACTATACATCAAAGGAATATGTCGGCGCCAAGCTCTATATCGACAAGATCGAACTAATCTATTAAATCAGGCATGAAAACAATGAAAAGCAAAATATTTTCGCTGCTTGTGTGTCTCGTTGCCGTCATGCTCCTGCCGGGATGTGACGACTGGGAGCCCGGGCAAAACAGATTTGCCGCCAACACCGGCGGAGTCAATCTCGGCGACATGGCCGTAGACGTCAGGACAGCAACGGATGCCGCCTCGCGCGCCGGCACCGACACATCGGGCTATCTCGTCACCGTCACCGACGAGGCCGGAGCCACCGTGACCTATGCCGACAAGGAATGTGCATGGAAATACTCCGAGATGCCTGAGGTCATGACCCTCCCCGTGGGCAAGTATATAGTGAAAGTGACGAGCCACAAGGTCGAGAAAGCCGCATGGGACGCTCCCCTCTATGAGGGCTCGAAGGAGTTTGAGATCAAGGACGGCGAGATCACAGCCATAGGCACTGTGGTGTGCCGCTTCGCCTCCATCAAGGTGACGGTGAAGTTTGCCGACGACCTTGCCTCGGCCATGTCGGCCGACTCTAAGGCCGAGGTGGTGGCCGGCGACGGAGGCTCGCTGACATGGACCGCCGACGAGACCCGTACCGGCTATTTCGAGGCCGTCGAGGGGAGCAACACACTTGTAGCCACATTCACCGGCACGGTCAAGGGCCAGAACATCACACGCACCAAGCCGTTTACCGACGTGGCCAAGGGGAAATATTATGTCATCACCTTCTCGCTCAAGACCGGCCCCTCCGTGCCCGACGAGACGGGCTACATCGACCCGACCGGCGGCATCACCGTCGACTCCGAGATCAGCGAGAGCGACGAGGACGGCAATGCCGACTCGCCCGAGGAGCCTCAGGATCCCTCAGACCGCCCCGACAATGAGGAGTGGCCCGATAATCCCGACAACCCGGACGATCCCGTCGACCCCGGGACAGAGGGTAATGTCACCTTGTCGCCCATCCTTGACGAGAATGGCAACAGCGGCATCGACCCCGACTTCAATAAGGTCAATGACGCTATCGACGGCCGCAAATATGCCATCAACATAAAGACGACTGCGCCGATGACGCACCTCAAGGTCAAGATAGAGTCGGATTATCTCACGGATGAATTCCTTCAGGGTGTGGGGCTTGCAGCTGAGTTTGACCTCGCCTACCCGGGCGAGTTTGAGGAGGCCCTTGCCGGATTCGGATTCCCTGTAGGCAACGGCATCATCGGCATGTCTGACATAGACTTTGACCTCACGCCATTCATCCCGCTCCTTAATCTGAGCGAAGAGCCCATGGTGCACACCTTCATCCTCACGGTCGAGGCTGAAAACGGCATTAAGGAATCATACTCCCTCAAGTTCCAATCTTTCTGAAACAATGAACAAGACATCAATATATACAGTCCTGCTGATGTTAGGAGCCGTGGCCGTCGGTTGCCGCGAGGAGCATCTGATAGGCGAGGGCGAGGGCAGGATGCTGCTCGAGACATCAATCATGTCTGACGTCAAGGTAGTGAGCCGCGCCCTGACCGCCGAGCAGCAGAACGATCTCTGCAACTCGGCCCTGATATGGATTTCCGATCCCGGCAAGGGACTCCTCTACAAGTTCAACGGCATCACGTCGTTCCCCTCGGAGGGTCTGCCCCTCTCGTCGGGACACTATGCCGCCGAGGCATGGGCCGGCGACTCGGTGCCCGCCTCGCGCGACAGCAAGCGCTATCGCGGCTATCAGGAGTTTGAGATCACTCGCGGGTCGCAGACACGTGTTGAGCTGGTGTGCCCCATCCGCAACACGGTGGTGAGCGTGGCCTATGGCGACAAGGTGGCCGAGGTGCTCTCTGACCTGCGCCTCACCGTGTCGCTCAACGACGGCATCACCGACGGGACTCACGGACTGGTCTACGAGGGTCTCACCCCCGACAAGGGATACTATATGCTCAACTCGCGCACCGAGGGATTCACATGGACCCTCGAGGGCACGGAGCTCAATGGCAAAAAGTTCAGCAAGTCGGGCGAGTATAAGGACCCCACCGTGGCCGACAAGCCCTATCTCGCACAGACCACCGAGTATATCTTCCGCATCAACTATGACATGGCGGGCGAGATAGAGATCGGCGGCGCCTACTTCACCATCGAGGTGGAGCCCGAGCCCGTGGAGGGTGAGGACAAGGAGGTGCTCGTGGCCCTCGCTCCCGAGATCGAAGGTAGCGGATTTGACATCAACGGCACCCTCATAAGCGAGCCCGGCAATGCCGAGGCACGCTCCGTCATCATCACCGCCTCGTCGGCGCTGGAGCGCGTGGAGCTCTCGGGCTCGCTCCTCACAGCCGCCGGCCTCGCCCCCGACTATGAGCTCCTGTCCATGGAGCCCGAACACCGCGACGAGTTGATGGCCAAGGGATTCATCATACAGGAATTCCGCCAGACCGAAGGCTCGGATGCCATCACCAACCTGCGCCTCGTCATGGATGAGGACTTCTTCAACAACATCCCCGAGGGTGACTACAGCATGAATATCCGTGCCACCGACACCGAGGGTAAGGAGAACAGCGCCGTGCTGAGCGTCTCGCTCAGCGATGCCCCCGTCATGGCTGGCGACAACCCCGCCATCGACGACAAGTCGCTCAGCTACACCTCGGCCACCCTCTCGGCCACGATCAAGGACCCGTCGGCAGTCAGCAAGGTGGGATTTGAGTTGATGCGTGTGTCGCGCGCGTTCGATGACTGGACATTCATGCCCGGCACCGTAGTCGGCAACACCGTGACGCTCACTGTGGATGATCTTGAGGCAGGCACCACCTACAAGTGGCGCGCCGTGGCAGACGACTTCACATCCAAGGAGCAGACCTTCACCACGCCGACCTACCCCGTGCTCCCCAACGCCGGCTTCGAGGAATACACCTCGGGCACCCCGATGCTGTTCTACTCGGGCAGCGAGGCAAATATGTTCTGGGACTCGGGCAACCACGGGTCAAAGACAATGAACAAGAATGTCACCACCGTCGACACCTCGATCAAGCACTCGGGCAACAACTCCGTGATGCTCAAGTCGCAGTTCGTGGGTCTGGGATCTATCGGCAAGTTTGCCGCCGGCAATATCTTCGTGGGCAAGTATCTCAAGACCGACGGCACCGACGGTGAACTGGGCTGGGGACGCGAGCTCGACATGGCCGCTACGCCCAAGGCGCTGAAGGGCTATGTGAAGTATGTGCCGGGCCAGTGTCAGCAGGCGGTGGTCAACAAGGCTTACAAAAACCCCGAGGGATGGACTGCCGGCACACCCGACAAGGGCATCATCTATGTAGCGATAATGTCGGAAAAGACCGTGACCTATACGGACAACTCCAAATGGTCGGCCGTCGTCAAGACCAAGAGCGGAGAGCTGTTTGACAAGGCCGGCGACAACGTGGTGGCCTATGGCGAGTATATCATCGACAGCGCTACCGACGGCGAGGGACTGGTAGAGTTCACCATCCCGCTCGCCGAGGTGCACGGCGACCTCGCACCCAAGCGCATTATCATCGTGGCGTCCGCCAGCCGCTGGGGCGACTACTTCCTCGGCGGCGAGGGCTCGACCATGTGGCTCGACGATCTCGAGCTCGTGTTCTGAGGCTGAACGTCAGACAATATCATCGACACCCCCTGCCGGAAAGCCCGGCAGGGGGTGTTTTCGTCGCCTCTGCGGGCAACAACCGGGTGTGTCTCCGCGTTTTATCTGTGATATGCTACGTAAACTCCTTTCACTGATCCTGCTGACGGTGGCCGTCGTCGCATCCGCAGCCACCGGATGGCACACCGACACCGAGCTCGGCTCGCCGTTTCAAGCCCTCACCATCAAGCTCCCCGACGACTATACCGGCTCCGAGCGATGCACTGTGGTGAGGCTCACGTCCCCCGAGGCGAGTGAGACCCGCCGCGGTGTGCTCTATATCCACGGATTCAACGACTATTTCTTCCAGAGCGCGCTGGCCGAGGATTTTGCCTCACGAGGATATGACTTCTATGCCGTCGACCTCCACCGCTACGGGCGGTCGTTGCTGCCGGGACAGGTGCGCTGCGATGTGCGCAGTCTCGACCAGTATTTTCCCGACATCGACTCGACCCTATGCGTGATGCGCAGGGACGGAGTGGAGCATATCGTGATGATGGGTCACAGCACCGGAGGCCTCATCGCTTCCTACTATCTGGCCCGCAACCCCCGCGCCCCGGTTGAGGCCCTGATGCTCAACAGCCCTTTCCTCGACTGGAACATGGGGCGTCTCGAGCCCCTCATCCCTCTCGTCTCGGCCATCGGAGCTGTCTTTCCCGGCATCAGGATCAGCAGCGGGAGCGGCGATGCCTACGGGTGCAGCCTCAGGGCCGACTGCCATGGCGAGTGGACATACAACGAGCAGCTTAAGTCCGATCCCTCGCCCCGCGTCACTCTCGGATGGGTGCGGGCCATCAACACAGCTCAGGAGTATCTGCGCCACCATCCCCGCTCCATCCATGTGCCCGTGCTGCTGATGTATAGCGCCGAGAGCTACAAGGGTTCGAAATGGACCCCCGAGGCATCCAAGGCCGACGCTGTGCTCGATGTGGCCGACATAGCCCGCTATGGGCGCACACTTGCCCCTGACGTTCACTGCCTCAGGGTGCACGGCGGCCTCCACGATCTGAGCCTCTCGGCCCCGGCCGTCAGGCGCGCTTGGGAGCAGGCCATGTTTCGCTGGCTCGACAAGCTCTATCCCTCACCCACACGTCGATAATCATCTATAATCCACCATATAAAAACCTGTATGAATATGCTGACAATAGGCGACAAAATCCCCGAGATACTGGGCACCGACCCCGAGGGGCGCGAGGTGAAGGCCTCGGAGTTTAACAGCACACCACTCATCGTTTATTTCTACCCCAAGGACAACACCCCGGGGTGCACCGCCGAGGCATGCTCGCTGCGCGACGGCTATCACCAGCTTGAGCAGATGGGCTACAAACTCATCGGCATCAGCAAGGACTCTGTGGCGAGCCATCAGAAATTCGCCGCCAAGCACAGCCTCCCCTTCCTGTTGCTGAGCGACGAGAGCACCGAGGTGAATCAGGCATGGGGCGTGTGGCAGAAAAAGAAGATGGCAGGGCGCGAGTATATGGGCACCGTGCGCACCACATTCGTCACCGACGCCGACCACCGCATCACCCACATCATCAACAAGGTTGACACGAAAAACGCCTTCGCCCAACTGCTCAAGACAATAGAAACGAAAGCGTAACATTCATACCACCCCCGGCCCGATGGCCCAGCCATTGGGCCGGGAGGTGTTGTATTGCAGTGTATGCCGGTGTCCGTATTAGCGCACGATGATCTTCTTGGCTGCTGAGGGAGTGCGGACTATGTAGAGTCCCGGTGTAAGTGCAGGAAGGTCGTCACAGAGGCCGCGACCCACCATACGGCCGTCCGCAGCATACACCTCCACCACTCCGTCGGCAATTATCCGTCCCTCAGCCACGGTGATCTCCGTGTCATTGTCGGCCACAATCTCGTCGATAGAGGCCGATGGAAGATCTTCGATGAAATTAATACTCATAAGGGATGAAAGTTCGGAACTGCGATATGCCTGTAGTGACCCTTGTGGAATATGAACATTGACGGTACCCGAAAGAAAATTAGTCTTTAATGTTGCATTATTTAGACTTACGTATCGTTCATCAGGCTCAAATGGCAAAGTCATATACGGAAAATCGTAAGCCCACCATCTAAAATATTTACCTATGATTGGAGGATTTTCACTTAAGAAATATATATTTTGAATGCTCGAATCAAGAAATGCCGACTCAGAAATAACCTCAATATTCTTCCCAAGGTATAATTCGCGGATTGCTACTCTTATGAAGGCTCCACCCTGAATATTTCGAATATTGCCAAAGATTTTTACAGAGGAGAGTCCCCTACAATCTGAAAGCAACGGATAATAGTCGTAATAATTATAACTAAGATATGCTCCTCGGTCTCCTACCAGAGGTTCTGCATCGACTTCGCAATCCAAGACAACTTCGGTAAGAAATCCACAGTTAGCAGCGAAGCGAAATCCCAAATATCTTACAGTCGCAGGGACGTTAATTCGTGCAATTCGTGTATTGGCAAATGCAAAATCACCAATCACTTCCACCGAAGGTGGAATATCTATATTATTTTGAATGCGGGTATTTGCCAATGCATAACTCCCCAGCCTCTTGAGGGTTTCCGGTATAGTAAATGAGGTAAGCTTGGTCTTAGAGAATGCACCGTAACCAATCTCGATCAATCCATCGTTGAAGTCAAATTCGGTCAGATCGGTTTTATAAAAAGCTCCATCTCCAATTGTCCGGATATTTCCTCCATGACAGACCGACGCAAGAGCGTAACACTCCTTGAAAGCTTCATACCCGATATACGTTATGGGACCTTCAAATGTTGCGGAAGTCAGATTCGTATTACGCAAGAAAGCGTGTTTTCCTACACCGACTACATCATATTCCACCGCGTTGTATGTCACTTTAGCGGGGACCGTGATGTCGCCGGTATAGTTTCGTGAGCCGGATGTCACTTCGACACCGTCAGAGACAATATTATAGTAAATGCCGTTGACTTCGAAGTCAACGGCCGATGCGCCGATGGCTGTCAGCAATACAGCCGACAGGGCCACAAGGGTGCGTTGAATTAATGTTTTCATTATTTGAGGGAGGTTATGTGAAACAATCGGGGGTTGTTGGTATAGATTCGGAGTGTGGGCCTTGAGGTCAGTGAGTCACTTTGGTAATGACTATGTTCCATTCCGGATCAAAGGTGAGA
>CAZAWC010000019.1:0-27748 GCA_964488595.1 uncultured Staphylococcus sp.
TTTTTGTGGGGCGTTTTGTTGGCTGAAAGGGGGGATTTTGCTAACTTTGTACTCTGTTTTTTGCCAAGACCAATCATTTTTATAAAATTAATGAAAAAAATATTACTTTTTGCATTTGCGGCCTGTATGGCTCTCGTGTCGGGAGCGCAGGGCTACAATGTGCTCAATGTCCATCTGGCTGACGGCAGTAAGGTGGACATCAAGCTCGGCACAGAGCTGAGGATAACGTTTACGGACACTCATCTGGTGGCCACAGGCAAGGATGCTACCGTCGAGGTGGCCAAGGCCGACATCAAGAAGATGGAGCACGTCTTTGACGCTGAGGCCGGCATTGATGCTGCGGTGGCAGACGCCTCGGGGTTTGTCCGCGAGGGCGACACCCTCAGCTTCACCGACCTCCCCGCCGGCTCGAGGATCAATGTCTACACCGTCGGTGGCGCTCAGGTGCGCTCGGTGGCTGCCGAGGGGCAGTGTAGTGTGGACCTCGGCGACCTCGCCGCAGGTGTCTATATCGTGACGGTCAACAATATGTCTTACAAAATCACTGTGAAATAAGGCCATGAAGAAACAGATCATGATTCTCTGCGGCCTTGCTGCCGCTGCAGGCATAGCGTTTGCCTCGTCTGAAAAAATCAACTTCATCAAGGATAATGAAGTGTTGGGCAGTGTGCGACTGGAGAGTGTGGACCATATCAGCTATGGTGGCGACACGGGCGAGGGATTCACAACGCTCGACGTCACCCGCCGCAGCGGTGCCGTCACCTCGGTGAGCCTGTCGTCGTTTGACCGCATGGAGTATGAGCCCTCGCTGCCGGCCAATCCTCTCTCGGTCGTAGTGGAGCCTCACCACATGTGTGCCACGCTCCATGTCACCGTCTCCGAGCCCGGTGTGTGGTATCGCTTCTCGGGCATGCCCGTCTCAGAGCTCGCCGGGATCCCCGAGGAGGACTGGGCTGACTATCTCGTGGAGGATGACATAGCATATATCTATGACGTGGCCGCTCAGTATGGCCAGACCCTCACCCCCGCCAAGCTCCCCGAGATATTCGAGCAGGGCGATCAGGCGCGCGACTGGTTTCCCATGACCATCATCTCGGACAATACCCAGATAGCCCTCGTGGCCTATACGGCCACTATCGAGGAGGGCAAGATCAAGGTGACCACCGAGCCTCTCTATATCCCATTCACCACCAAGAAGATCGAGGACTGTGGCGTGAGGTTCAACCTGTCGTTTGACGTCACCTCCACCTCGCTCACGGTCAAGGCCGATCCTTACAATCCCGACGGGAGTGAGTCTGACATCCCCTATATCATCAGCCTCTACTCGCCCGAGGATATCGTGTCGCAGGGTCTCCCGGCCCTTGTGGGCAACACTCTCAGCGGCCTTGAGAATATGGTCTACAACTATGGCATGACGTGGGACGACGTCACCCTGCGCGGACATGGCGAGAAGACCTACACCAACCGCCGTCAGGGCGACGTGTGGATAGCCGTGGCCCACGGATGTGAGTATGGTGTGGCCACGACGGATGCTTCGTATGAGGCCGTGGAGATACCCGAGGCTACCGTCACGGACGACTGTACGTTTGATGCCGTCTTCACCCAGACCTCGGGCACCGAGGGCACCGTGACCATCACACCCTCCAACCCCGACACACGCTATGCGGCATTCCTCGTCGAGAAGTCAAAACTCGAGTCGACAACGCCGTCGATGTATCTGGCCAACAAGGTCTACTATATCAACGTGATGAACACCTTCCAGTGGCCCACCACCGAGTATATGCACACCGGCGCATCGACACTGAGCACTTACACCGACATGATCGACGGCCGCATCCTCCCGGCCGATACCGAGTATGCCGTGCTGATATGCGGCCTCACCGACGACGGCACGCGCACCACCGAGATAAAGGAACTCACAATATCGACCCACGCGCAGCAGATGAGCGATGTGACGTTTGACGTGACGTTCGGCAACTTCAGCCGCCCCAATGATTGGGCCAGCTATCTCGACATCAACGTGGTGCCCTCCGATCCCGATGTGACCTATGTACTCGAGTATCAGCGCAAGAGCTCGTGCAAGCTGCTTGACTATGACAACGACGTGGATTTCATGAACTACTTCATGGATCTCAACGGCCCGTATACTACGCTCCACAAGGGTGAGTTTGGCAAAACCATGGCCTTCTCCAGCAACTATGACTATGAGGCCGGGGGCTATGTCTTCGGGTCCTACATCGTCTTCATCTTCGGCTATGACGGCACCCCCGTCACGTCGCTGACGGCCTTTGAGGTGGATACGGCCACCGGCACCGTCACCCAGATCAGAGGCATGCAGGCCGAGTGACCGCGTGAGGAGGTTATCCTCCCCGCGATGACCTAAATATAATGAAGACCGCCAGAGGCAGATGTCGCTTCGGGCGGTCTTCATTTCATGTCCTGACGGGGCCGGGTAGCCCGGATGGTCAGAATGAGAACTGAGCCATCAGGTTGGCGCGGCTGGCGTTGTGGTGGGCACCTCCCACATTGATGCGGCGCCCGAAGTCATACTCGGCTCCGAGCTGGATGCGCGGCGTGAGATTCCAGTAGACATTGACAGCACACATCAGGCCCGTGCGGTATTCCGAGGGGGCAGCGCCGCTGCGGGGCATATAGTGGGTTGCGCTCGCCGAGCCGCTCACAAAGAGGTTGGGGCGGAAGTTCCACTGCACACCCGCACACCATCCCAGCGCCGCGGGGGCGTAGAGCACGGAGGCGTCTGTGGGGTCGGGGACGAGGTCATAGTTGCCCATGCTCAGGTCGCTGCCCAGTCCGGCATATCCACGTCCATAGTTGAGTGTGGCATATGTGGTAAGCTCCCTGACAGGATGGGCCACCGAGCTGAGCATCACGCCCCATCCGGCCTTGTAGTGATTGCGCTCCTGCTCGATGTCGCGATAGGAGAGCGGACGCACCACGCCCGAGAGGCGCACGTGTGACGTCGGGCCCCACTCATATTGCACGAAAGCCGCGCCGTCGGGGGTGCGCACATCCACGGCCTCGGTGTTGGATGAATAGGTCACGGCCTGTTTGACGGGCGTCTCGGCCGACACGGCGAGCACCCACCGCTTGGCCACACGGGGCATGTAGCGCACCAGCACATTGGTGCCGCTTATCTTGTTGCTCGGTCCCTGCGCATCGATGATAGGGGGCTGTGCGGCAGGGTCGCTGAATGTCGAGGGGGCATATCCGATGGTGAAGTCGTTGATCATGGCATAGGCCTTCTTCAGCTTGAAGTCGCGCGACTGATAGCCCGTGAAGTTGGCCTCGATATAGATCTGATAACGACCCACCTTCTTGTTGCGCCCGATGACGCGGAAGAAGAGGCATGTCCCAGAGGGGGTGGTGTCGAAATGGCGCATCTTGGCAGGGTCAGGCTGCATGGAGATGAAGTAGGGGGCGAATGCCGACGTCGGCATGGCGCCGTCCCAGTCATAGTAAGCACGCATGCGCACCGCGCCGCCCAGACCCATGGCCAGCGATGCGTCGCGGCTCATGAACAGGAAGTAGGGGGCGTCAGGGTCGGAGAAGTGACGAAATTGATCATAGTAGAACATGTTGATGAGTTCGCGCACCGAGTCGCTGTACTGGGTCTTGGAGAGTTCGCCCTTACCGAATTGGACCACCTTGTGCGACGCTTTGACCGAATCGCGCTGAGAGTCGAAGAGACTCTGTGTCTCCTCTCCGCGGGCACATAGTAATCCCGCCAATGTGAATAGCAATAATAGATTGAGCCTCATGTGATGAAATTGTATTTTTCCTATTGTCATAACATCCCTCGCCGCCCGATAGTTCTCGGGCTGCGCGAAAAAAACGGGCCTGCCCGGTTGAGGGAGACCCGTGTATTGTATATGTATAGTGAGTTGGTGCGACAGGATATCAATGCTTGAAGAAGTAGGTGATGCGCAGGTCCCATGTGCGGTCGCGTGCCGACATGTCGGTGAGCAGGCTTGTCTTCATGGCATAGGTCATGCCCCATGTGTATGAAGCGGCTATCTGCCAGTCGCGTAGCACCTCCACGCCGACTCCGGCCGTGAGCATGACGGCTCCGCCCGAGTATTTGAGCGCATCGCAGTGGGTGTGGGCGGCCTGTATGGAGAATATCGGACCGCCGAACACGAACGGCGCCACATAGTCTTCGGCTCCCTGCAGGCGGGTCCATTTGAACTTGAGGTTGAACGGGATGTCGATGCAGTGGGTGTAGATGCTCTCCTTGCCATATCCCTGCGAGCTCCAGATGAGTTTTTCGCCGAGATTGAGCTTGGCTCCGCGGGCCTCGTAGAAGAGCCCGAGGTCGAGGCCGAACCCTATGCCGGGAAACATCATCTCGCCTCTGACGCCGGCCGACCCGCCCACGCCGGTGTTGACCGTGAACAGGTCTTGCTTGAAGTCGAGGCTGTTGAACGTGACTCCCGCCGAGGCTCCCCAGCGGAATTGAGCGGACGAGATGAGAGCCGTAGCGGCTATGAGGAGAGTGAAGATGATACGTTTCATTTGTTGCGGGTTGATGTGACGGGAGAGGGTGGTGATTTTGTTTACGGGGGCAAAATTACGATTTTTTCTTTATTTATGGCCCCTTTTTTCATATTTTCAACTAACTTTGCAGTCAATTACCAATCGGTTATCAGCTCTATGAAACGATATATACTTCCCTTAGCGGCATTGTGCGCACTCGGTGCGATGGCCGACGAGACCCCCGACACGGTGGCCGGATTCAAGTTTACGGATGTCAAGGTGGTGCCCGGCACCTCTGTCAAAGACCAGAACAAGTCAGGGACATGCTGGAGCTTCTCGGGCCTCGGATTTATCGAGAACGAGATCCTGCGCGCCACTGGCCGCGAGCTCGACCTGAGCGAGATGTGGATCGTGCGCCACTGCTATGAGGATAAGGCCGACCGCTATGTGAGGATGGACGGCAAGACCAACTTTGCTGCCGGAGGCAGTGTGCTCGATGTGGTCTATGTCATCGACAACTATGGCATCCTCCCCGAGGAGGCCTACACCGGCCTGCAATATGGCGAGGAGAAGCATGACCACTATGAGCTCGACCCCGTGCTCGCGGGGATGGTCAATGCCGTCAACGACAAGCGCGGCAAGCGCACCACGGCGTGGCGCAAGGCCATATCGTCGACTCTCGATGCCTATATGGGCGAGAAACCCGCCACATTCACCTTCGAGGGCAAGACCTATACACCCGCCTCGTTTGCCAAAAGCCTCGGCATCAACAGTACCGACTATGTGGCCGTGACCTCATTCACTCATCATCCTTTCTATCAGCAATTTCCCCTCGAGATAGCCGACAACTGGCTCTGGCTCCCCTATCACAACGTGCCGATGGACGAGATGAAGGCCATCGTGGACAACGCTCTCGACAACGGTTACACCGTGGCATGGGCGGCCGACGTCTCGGAGCCCGGATTCAAGTGGAAGGATGGATATGCCGTGATACCCAAGAAGAAGACTGCCGCCGACCTCGAAGGCACCGAGCTGGCCCGCTGGGTGAAACTCTCCGACAAGGAGCGCGAGGAGGAGCAGAACAATATCACCGGGCCTGTGCCCGAGATCACCGTCACGCAGGAGCTGCGTCAGGAGATGTTTGACTCCAAGGAGACCACCGACGACCACGGCATGATCATCGTGGGCAAGGCAGTGGATCAGAACGGCACTCCTTACTACAAGGTGAAAAACTCGTGGGACACCAATCAGGTCTATGACGGATATTTCTATGTCTCCGAGCCCTACTTCCTCGCCAAGACCATCGACATCTATGTCAACCGTGCCGCCATCCCTGCGGCGATAGCCAAAAAGATGAGACTTTGAGGCGACTCCACCTCTACAATCCTCAGAACGACCTTGCGCTCGCGCTCGGTTGCCGTCACTACACACCCCCGCCCCATGCCGCAGCTCTGCGGAGGGCGGGGGCGCTTTTGCCCATGTGGTGGTGTGACGAGGGTGACAGTGTGCTGGCCGCAGGTGAGTATGACAGCGACGTCGAGCTGCTGAGACGGAGATACGGCCTGGCTGGTTGTGCCGCTGCCGGCGGCTGTGGGCGCCTCGTCCCCGCGCCTTGGGGGTGGAGCGCGGATGCCGTACGCCAGTTTGAGGGGGCGGGTGTGGACAGCACACTGCTCCCGACCACAGCACAGGTGGAGAGGATGAGGATGCTCAGCCACCGCCGCTCCTCCATCATCCTGCTGCGCTCCATGGGGCGCGACGACCTGCTGCCGCTCGAGACGGCCGACCCTGACGAGGTGGTGAGGATGGAGCGGGAGACCCCCGGGTGTTATGTCAAGTCGCCATGGTCTTGCAGCGGGCGCGGAGTGTTCTGCGCCCGCGGACTTGCCTCCGCCACACTCCGCACCAAGGCCGCCGGCATCATCCACCGCCAAGGCTCGGTGATGGTGGAGCGGGGGATGGACAGGGTGCTCGACTGTGCTGCCTTGTTCAGCGCGCGTGATGGCAGAGTGGTGTGGGAGGGTGTGTCGGTGTTCCGCACTCTCGGCGAGGGGTCATATGGGGGCAACCTCGTCGCCCCGCAGTCGCGCCTGCTCGAGGAGATGACCCGCTATGTAGCCCCCGACATGCTCGACGCCGTGATTGAAGCTCAGCGCCACGCCCTCACGGGGCTTGTCGGGGCCGACTATGAAGGATGGTTGGGGATAGACATGATGGTGTGCCGCACACGCCAAGGGGGATTCACCCTGCATCCATGTGTGGAGCTCAATCTGCGCATGACCATGGGTGTGGTGGCCATGAAGGTGTCCGAGCGACTCGGGGTCACCCATCCGCGCCTGTTGGGCTGGGAGCGTGTGGGTGAGGCCGGTGGCCGTGCTCCGATAGCCGAGGGGGCTGAACTGCTCCTGCCTCCGCGCGATGGCTTCAGACTGATGCTCAGTAGCCCGACGCTCTGAGAAACTCCACATCCTGCGGAGGGGAGGAGAGGATAGAGTCGAGCGTCGCTGATGGATTGTTTTTCAGATACGACTCCACGATCTTAGCACCGAGATAGCGTCCTGTGCCCGCGGGGAGTCCGGCACCGGGCCCCTCGCTCACGGCCGTGAGGCCTGTGAGACGGCGTGCCACGGCAGGATCGGTGGAGTAGATGAGGTTGCGCTCGAGCAGGGCCCGCCACAGATCCCCCTCGGACTTGAGCATGAGTGCCTCCTCCGCGGGGAGGTAGCCCATCACGTCGGCCACGCTCTTCCCCGTAGCCTCGGAGACGGCCACAGCCACCGCTCCCTCATAGATGAGGCGCGACAGCAGCGTGGGATAGGGTGTGGCGGGCCTGAAGGGGCGGTTGACACGCACCAGAGCCTCGGCCACATCGGTGGTGAGCCGGCCGCGCACCTTGCGCCTGCGCTGATAGTCGGGAAAATAGGCATAGGGGGCATAGTCCTCGCCGAGATAATGGTTGAGCCCTATATAGATGATGGAGTCGGAGGTGATGATGGACTGATTGAAAGGTGAGATGATGGCATAGGTGACAGAGGGCGCCAGGCCGCCGAACATATCATCGAGCTTGTCATAGATGCTGCCCAGCGCCACCTCCTCGGCCGAGAGGTCGGCAAATGCCGAGTCGACCGCCGCACGGTGGATGGTGATGGAGGGCATGGCGTTGTAGCGGGCGAGGGATGAGTCGGTCAGCTCGCCATAGCCCGAGATGAGGAAAAGCCTCCCGGCGGCGTCGCGCGACGCCCCGGAGACACTCCCCGAGGCCAGCTCGCTGTCCAGTCTTATCACTTGGGCCGGGTGCCCCCCGTCGCCACAGCTCCACATGGTTGCCGCCACTGCGGCAGAGAGAATCAGACGTGTCATTTTCATGTCTCAAAAGTAGGTATTTTTCGGCAAAATAGCATAAAAAAAGATGGGGTTGTGTGCTATTTCTAAGACTTTTCTTAATTTTGCACTCACAAATATCCTCTCCGTTTCTCAGATTTTGTCAACTCATCATCTCGTGATGCGTCGGTTAATACGTGTGCTTACCTTGTTCATGCTCCTGTCGGTGCCGGGATTGCTCGGCGCCCGCGAGTTTGTCGTCGTGGTAGATCCGGGCCATGGAGGGCGCGACGGCGGTGCTGTGGGCCTGAGGACCAACGAGAAGAGTATCAATCTGAAAGTAGCCGAGAAACTCAAGCGATATATCGAGGAGGGGATGCCTGATGCCCGCGTGAAGATGACACGCTCGGACGACCGCTTCATATCCCTTCAAGGACGCGCCGATATGGCCAACTCGAGCAAGGCCGATGTGTTCATATCCATCCATGCCAACTCGCTCGACCGCAAGTCGCCCAACTACTCGCGGGTGCACGGCGCGGCTGTCTATACTCTCGGTCTCGACCGCTCGCAGACCAATCTCGAGGTGGCCATGAGGGAAAATGAGGTGATGAAACTCGAGGACGACTACATCAAGACCTACGAGGGGTTTGACCCTTCGTCGTCCGAGAGCTACATAGTGTTTGAGATGATGCAGCACAAGAACATGGACCAGAGCATCGCTCTGGCCGAGGCAGTGCAGAATCAGCTGGTGCGCACAGCCGGACGCAAGAACAACGGAGTGCGTCAAGCCCCATTCTGGGTGCTGGTGCGCACGGGTATGCCCGCTATCCTCGTGGAGCTCGACTTCATCTCCAACCCCGCTCAGGAGAAGTTTATGGCCTCGGAAGAGGGCTCGGGACAGCTGGCCAAGGCCATCTATAACGGATTGAAACGCTATCGCGACAACCGCAGCGGCGGTGGCACGACCCGCGACGTGCGCGAGGAAAAGGCACCCGAGGCACGCCCTGAGCCGCCGAAGGAGACACCCGCGGAGACGACAGGCGAGATTGTCTACAAGATACAATTCCTCACCTCGCCGCGCCGGCTCCCCGCAGGGGATGCCTCCCTCAAGGGACTCAAGGATGTGGACTATTACCGCGACGGGTCAACCTACAAATATACCTCAGGAGCCTTCGGCAGCATGAAGGAGGCGGCCGAGGAGCTGAAAAAGGTGAAAAAGAGATATGCCGACGCGTTTGTGATAAAGACCGTCGACGGAAAACGAATCAAATAAACGAACATACTACACACCAATGAAAAATATAAGATCGCGTGAGATAGCAATCGGAGTGGCAGTGCTTGTGGCGCTTGGAGCCCTCGTATGGGGCATCAGCTTCCTCAAGGGCGTGAATATCTTCAAGGCCGCCAACTATTATTATGCCACCTATACCGACGTCACCGGTCTGGCCCAGTCGGCTCCTGTCACCCTCAACGGCTTCAAGGTGGGACTGGTGAGGGAGATAGCCTATGACTATGACCATCCGGGCCATGTGCGCGTGGAGCTGAGCCTCGACCGCAAGCTCCGCCTCCCCGAGGGGAGCAAGGCCGTCATCGTGTCAGACCTCCTCGGCACCGCCACCATCGACCTCAAGACCGGCACCTCAGACAAGCTGCTCCCCGTCGGCTCGGCTATCGAGGGTGTGGAAGGCTCGGGACTCATGGACAAGGTGGGCGACGACCTGATGCCCACGGTGATCAAACTGGTGCCCCACATCGACTCGCTCGTAGTGGCCCTCAACACCGTGGCCGGCGACCCGGCGCTGCTCAGCTCGGTGCAGCGGCTCGATGTCATCATGGCAAATCTCGAGACAGCCACCACTCAGCTCAACCGTGCCATGAAGGCTGTTCCGGCCATAGCTGCCAACGCCAACAGCGCGCTGGTCAACATCAACGCCATCACCTCCGATCTCGGACAGGTATCCAAGGCTCTCGCCGCCCTCTCGGACGACATTCGCGACATACCTCTCGACTCGACGATGCGTCACATCAACCGCATTACGGCCAATCTCGACACGGCCACGTCGCGGCTCAACTCCACCAACTCGTCGCTCGGACTGCTGCTCAACGACCCGGGGCTGTATAACAATCTCAACAATTCGGCAGCGCAGCTCGACTCCATCCTCATCGATCTGCAGCGCCGCCCCCGTCACTACATACCCCCTATCAAGGTGTTCTGATGAATTGAGGGGGTCTTCCGCACATTTTCCCCCGTCGGGATGTTGTATAGACAAGGGTCTTAAAGACACCCCGGGAAAATTATCAACATCAAAACGATTATGAAAACAATCTCTCTGATAGGAACAGCCCTCGTGGCTGTAGGATTAATGACATCCTGTTCGTCAACCAAACCGTCGGCTCCCGTGCAGGCGCCGGCGCAGAGCCAGTCTGTGCCCGAGGCCCAAGCCACCCCTGCCTCCGTCGCCACCAGCCCTCTGACGGGCGAGTGGAGCATCACCGAGGTCGGTGGCACAACCGTTGTGGTCAACGGTGAGAATCATCCCAAGCTCTCTTTTGAGGCAGATGAATCGAATCCCTCCATACTGAAGGTGATCGGATTCAACGGTTGCAACTATATCAACGGCGCATGGAATGTGACCGGCGACGCCGTCAAGCCGGCGGGCGAGTTTATCTCGTCGCTGCGCTCATGTCCCGATGCCCCCTATGAGACGGCCGTCAACCGCGGGCTCAACGAGACGACTGCCTACCGCCTCACCGGCGATGACAATCTCGAGCTGCTGTCGGCCGGCGGCAACGTGGTGATGAAGCTGCGCCGCCGCAACCTCTCGTTCCTCAACGGAGCGTGGAGGGTGACAGCCATCCATGGCAATGCAGTGCCCGCCACGGCGGATATCCGTGTGGTGATTGATATAGACGAGTGTCGCATCCACGGCAACGCAGGGTGCAATCTGCTCAACGGCGAGATCGTGGTCAACCTCGACAAGGGGGATGCCCTCGAGTTCAGGAATCTGGCCACCTCGCGCATGACATGCCCCGACATAGCCACCGAACAGGAGTTCCTGCTCTCGCTCGAGGAGGTGGATACAGCCGTCAAGGCTGACGCCGGCGACGAGGCGCTCTTTAAGGACAGTCAGGGCAAAGTGGTGATAACCATGAAGCGTATGTCGCCCGACGAACTTGTGGACGAATGACCCCCGCACGCGAAATGAAAGCCAAGGACAACAGACAGCTCATGCTGTGGTCGCACGACGAGGCCGTGCGCCGTCTCGATGCTATAAGGAAGGCTATGGCCTCGGCACGCGCCGAGGCTATACTCATAGCCGACAATGCCAATAAATATTATGTGACCGGCCGGGTGTTTGCCGGTCATATCTACATCCCGCTCGCAGGGGAGCCGATCTATTTCGTGCGTCGCCCAGTGGAGCTGGAGGGTGACGGCGTGGTCTACGTGCGCAAGCCCGAGGAGATGGCTGCCTCCGTGGGACTCTCGCTCCCATCCACATTAGGACTGGAGCTTGACACGCTGTCCTACTCCACCGCGCTGAGACTCGGGGCCATATTTCCCGGCGCAGAGCTCAGAAACGCCTCGGCCATGCTGCGCGAGGTGCGTGCGGTGAAGACCCCCGTGGAGCTCGACATGCTGCGCCGCTCGGGCGAGCGTCATGTGCATGTCTACTCGCGCATCCCTTATCTCTTTCAGCCCGGCATGAGCGACATAGAGCTGCAGGTGGAGATAGAGCGCCTGAGCCGTCTGGAGGGTTGCCTCGGACAGTTCCGCATCAGCGGCGACACCATGGAGCTCTATATGGGCAATGTGCTGGCAGGCGATAATGCCGATGCCCCGTCGCCCTACGACTTTGCCATGGGTGGCGCCGGGATGGACCCCTCGCTCCCCGTGGGAGCCGACGGCACCATCATCAAACCGGGCACCACGGTGATGGTGGATATGAACGGCAACTATGACGGGTATATGACCGACATGACCCGCGTCTATCAGCTGGGCGACATCTCCGACCTTGCCGTAAAGGCCCATCGCTGTTCGATAGAGATCAACCGTGAGCTGAGCGCGATGATGCGCCCCGGGGCCGAGGCCAAGGAGCTGTGGCGAAGGGCCGAGGAGATCGTGGAGCAGGCCGGCCTCAAGGCTTACTATATGGGCCACCGCCAGCATGCAGGATTCATAGGCCACGGTGTGGGCATCGAGATCAACGAGCTCCCCGTGATAGCTCCCCGCAGCCGCGATGTGATAAAGGAGGGCAACGTCATAGCCCTCGAACCCAAATTTGTAATACCTCACACGGGTGCCGTGGGCATCGAGAATACATATGCCGTGTTCGCTGACCATGTGGAGTGTCTCACTCCGGCTCCCGAGGAGATAGTGAAATTTGATGTCTGAACATAAGATACGCACTGAGGCTGAGGTAGTCAGCCTGTTGGACAAACCGCTTTTTCATGCCATCGGCGATGCTGCCGACGGCCTTTCGCGTCCGTGCTATGCCGTGGGCGGCTGTGTGCGCGACCTGTTTCTCGACCGTCCGTCCAAGGACTTTGATTTTGTCACCGAGGGGTCGGGGATAGAGCTGGCCGAGCGTGTGGCCGCCGGGCTGGGCCGGGGTGCCCATCTGGCGGTGTTTCGCACATATGGCACCGCGCAGGTGAAACACCGCGGCGTGGAGCTCGAGTTTGTGGGCGCTCGCAAGGAGTCATACACTCCCGAGTCGCGCAATCCCCGCGTGAGCCAAGGCACTCTCGATGAGGACCTCTCGCGGCGTGACTTCACGGTCAATGCGCTTGCCATCAGGGTTAACGGCGAGGGGTTTGGCGAGCTTAAGGACCTGTTCGGAGGGGTGGCCGACCTGCACGAGGGGATCCTCCGCACGCCGCTCGACCCGGATGTGACCTTCAGCGACGATCCGCTGCGCATGATGCGCGCGGTGCGCTTCGCCTCGCAGCTCGACTTCACCATCCACCCCGCCACCTTCGAGGCCATCCGCCGCAATGCCGAGCGCATACGCATCATCACCCGCGAGCGCGTGGCCACCGAACTGATGAAGATCATGGAGTCGCCCCGCCCGTCAGTGGGCCTGACGCTGCTGCTTGAGTCGGGGCTCCTCGCCATCATCTTCCCCGAGCTTGCTGCCATGCAGGGGGTGGAGACGGTCAACGGGCGCGGACACAAGGACAATTTCTATCACACCGTGACGGTGGTCGACAACGTGGCCGCTCACTCAGACAACGTGTGGCTGCGCTGGGCCGCCCTGCTCCACGACATAGCCAAGCCCGTCACCAAGCGATGGGACGACAAGGCAGGATGGACATTCCACAACCACAACTTCATCGGGGCCAAGATGGTGCCCCGCATCTTCCGCACGCTGCGCCTGCCGCAGGACCGCAAGATGAACTATGTGATAAAGCTCGTGGAGCTCCACATGCGCCCGGCGGCTCTGGTCGAGGAGGTGGTGACCGACTCTGCTGTGCGCCGTCTCATCACAGAGGCGGGCGAGGACCTCGCCGACCTCATGACCCTTGCCGAGGCCGACGTGACGTCCAAAAACCGCGAGAAGGTGAAGCGTATCCTCGACAACTTCAAGCTGGTGCGTGCCAAGCTCGAGGAGCTGAGGAAGCGTGACGAGATCAACGCCGTGCGCCCGCCGGTGGACGGCAACGACATAATGAAGGCGTTCAACCTTCCCGGCAGTCCCATGGTGGGAGCCATCCGCAAGGAGATCAACGACGTGGCCATAGAGCGCTATGTGGCCGACGGCCAGCCGTTCACCCGCGAGGAGGCCATTACCATGATGTATGAGATCGGGGCCCGCTATGGCCTCACACCTGCCACACAGATAACCTGAGAGACAGACCGAAACAATACAATGTATTATATCACCAAACGCTTCGAACTGGCCGGATGTCACCGGCTCGACCTGTCATATGAGAGCAAGTGCTCGCGCATGCACGGCCACAACTGGATAGTGACTGTCCACTGCAAGGCCCGCACCCTCAACGCCGACGGTATGGTGACCGACTTCTCGCACATCAAGGAGAAGATCACGTCCTATCTCGACCATGGCAACTTCAACGAACTGCTCCCCTTCAACCCTACGGCCGAGAATATAGCCCGCTGGATCTGCGACAGCATCCCCGCATGCTGGCGGGTGGATGTGCAGGAGAGCGAGGGCAACACAGCCTCCTATGTCAGAGACGACGAGGCGCCTAAGGATTGACACGACGATATGGCATACAGAGTCAACGAGATATTCTACTCGCTTCAGGGAGAGGGATACTACACCGGCACCCCGGCAGTGTTCCTGCGCCTCAGCGGGTGCAATCTGAACTGTCCCTTCTGCGACACCGATCACTCGGCAGCCGTGGAGATGGAGATAGACACCCTGATGGAGCGCCTCATGTCCTTCCCTGCCCGTCACCTCGTGATCACCGGCGGTGAGCCCTCCCTGCAGGTGGACCGCCTGCTGGTGGATGTGGCCCATGAAGCCGGATTCTATGTCCAGATCGAGACCAACGGCACTCATCCCCTGCCCGACAATATCGACTGGGTGACATGTTCCCCCAAGGAGGGGGGCGAGGTGGTGATCGACAATATCGACGAGCTCAAGCTCGTCTTCACCGGCGCCGACCCCGAGGCGGTGGCCTCGGCCCTGCCCGCCATGCACTATTTCCTCCAGCCCTGCAGTGGCGCCAATATCCCCGAGACGGTGGCATATATCCTCGCCCATCCCCACTGGAGACTATCGTTACAGACACATAAACTCATAGATATCCAATGAATAAAGCGCTCTATATCATCCCGGTGGCGGCCATGCTCCTCATGGGCGGCTGCGCGGCGTCGCGTCAGGATGCCGACAGTGATCATCTGGTGATCCTCCACACCAACGACACACATTCGTCCATCGAACCCGACGCCAAGGGGCGTGGCGGCATAGCGCGCCGGCAGGTGCTGATAGACAGCGTGCGCGCCGTGCGAGGCAACGTGATGCTGGTCGATGCCGGCGACGCAGTTCAGGGATCGCTCTATTACACCCTGTTCGGCGGCGAGGTGGAGCGCCGGCTGATGAACGTGCTGGGGTATGACATACAGATCCTCGGCAATCATGAGTTTGACAAGGGTATGGAGAAGCTGGCCGAGGAGTGGGGACAGATAGATGCCACTCGCCTCTGCACCAACTATGACCTTACAGGCTCTACCCTCGAGGGGCTGTTCGTGCCATCCCTCGTCAAGGAGTTCAACGGCCACAAGGTGGGCTTCATCGGCATAAATCTCGACCCGCAGGGGATAGTGAGCGAGGCCAACTATGAGGGAGTGAAGTATATCGACGCCATCGAGGCGGCCAACGCCGAGGCGGCGCGCCTCAAGGCCGACGGTGTGGAGACGGTGATAGCCGTGACCCACATAGGCTATGACAACGACAATGACTACAGCGACATATCGCTCGCCGCTGCTTCAAAGGATATCAATGTGATAATCGGTGGCCACACCCACACCGTCATCGACCCTTCCGACACGCGCGAGGGGGTGCCGGGATGGCAGACCCTCAACGCTGTCGGCGACACGGTGGCCGTGTTTCAGACAGGCTACGGTGGCCAGAGCCTCGGCGAGATTGATATTGACCTGACCACAGGGCGTGCCACGGGCAGGCTGATCCCCGTCGATGGCCGCCTCGACAGCCGGGTGTCGCCCGCCACGATGGCTATCATAAATGGCTATAAATCGTCGGTCGACTCGGTGCGCGGCATCGTGGTGGGCCGGACTCCCCACGAGTTTGAACGCAAGTCGACCGAGATGCTCAACCTGATGAGCGACTTCGTGATGGAGACCGGCTCCGAGATACTCGGCAAGCCTGTCGACCTCGCCATAATGAACAAGGGGGGCATCCGCAACACCCTCGCCGCCGGTGATGTGACAAAAGGTGGCATCATCGATATAGCACCTTTCGACAACGCTATCGTGGTGCTCGCCATCAAGGGCTCGGACCTGCTCGAGAATTTCGGCATCATGGCCGCTCAGGAGGGCAACGGAGTGAGCCGCAACGTGCGTGTTACCTACGACCCCGCGACATATGCCGTCACATCGGCCACAATAGATGGGCGCCCGGTTGACCCTGAGGCCACTTATCGCCTCGCCACGATAGACTATCTCGCCGCCGGCAACGACTATATGGAGCCCCTCAAGCGCGCTCCCCGCCTCACTGAGACGAGCGATAAACTCTACACCGAGCTGATGCGCCGATTCGAGCAGGGCAAGATGGATCATCTCACGGCCAATCCCGACACCACACCCCGCATGTCGGCCCGGTAATAATATTCAAAACCAGTTGAAAATATGAACGGATGGCTCACGGTGGCACTCCTTGTGGTGTCAAACATTTTCATGACCTTCGCATGGTATGGACAGCTCAAACTGCAACAGCTCAAGATCATCACGTCTGCGACGCCGTTGATCACGGTGATACTGCTGTCATGGGGCATAGCCCTGATCGAATATATCTTTATGGTCCCCGCCAACCGATACGGTTTTCAAGGCAATGGCGGGGCGTTCTCGCTGCTTCAGCTCAAGGTGATACAGGAGGTGATCTCGCTGATGATATTCACGGTGTTTACCATCCTCTTTTTCCGCGGCGAGGCATTGCACTGGAATCATTTCGTAGCCTTCTGCCTGTTGATCCTCGCTGTCTATTTCGTCTTCATGGACAGCTGACGCAGCCACGGCCCTAATTCCTGCAAAAAAAAATCAGGACTGCTCCACCGGGTGGGGCAGTCCTGATTGTTGATGCTGATGGGGGTGTGAGCGCGGGGTTATCTCACCACGAACTTACGGCCGCCCTGAATGTAGATGCCGGGGGCGAGGGGGGCTTTCACCTCTACGCCCATGAGGTTGAAGATGCGGTTGTCTACAGGCTCTGCGCCGGGGGTCACGACGATGTCGTCGATGCCCGACTCGGAGTAGGCCGAGAGGATCATTCGCATGTAGTAGAGGGTGCCGGTGCCGGTGAACGTGAAGCTGTGGGCGCCTTCGTCAAACTTGATGTTGTGTGTCACCACTTCGGGCGAGCTGCCAGTCTTGGCCGGGAAGATGTAGGCCGAGCCGTCCTTGCCGTTGAAGTCGCTGAACCATGCGTTGGAGTTGGTATAGGTGGTGAAGCCGGTGAGCTCGACTGAGACAGCCTTGTAGTCGGAGGGGAGGGTCACTGTCATGGCCTGATTGGGGTAGAAGCGCATGCAGTCCTGATCGCCTGAGGCATAGGCGCGCTTGGAGGTGTTGGTCATCACCACATCCTCCTCAAAGTTCCACTTGCCTGCATCGTTGCTGTCGCTCGAGATGTAGGTGGAAGGAGCCAGCACAAACTGCTTGAGGCCGTCGTCGACATAGTCGGGGAGCTCGACAGCGGGGTCGGAGAAGAGGAGGTTGCCCGTCAGGAGCTTGCCGTCCTTGTTCTGGGCCTCGGTGATGTGGGCCACAAGCGAGTTGAGATAGTTCTCGAGGTTGGTATATCCGTTTGATGCCTTGCGCTTGCCGTCGGCACCGTCGTTGGGGTTGAGGCCGTTGGCGCTCTCCCATTCGTCGGGCATGCCGTCGCCGTCGGTGTCGGTGCGGGCGGCGAGGCTCTTGAGTGCGGGCCAGCCCTTGGTGCCGTTGCTGTAGGTCACCTGATCCTGATTGTCGATGATGCCGGTCGAGGTGAACGAGGCACGTCCGGCACGCACGTCGTCGGTGATGATCTTGTCATAATCGTCACGGCTCAGCGAGGTGCCGGCATAGTCGAGCACACGGTCGAAGGCTGTCTGTGCCGAGTGGGTGGTGGTGTAGACATAGTCGATGGGTGTGTCGAGCTTGATGTCGTTCTTGATCTGGTCGTCCCACATGTTGTCGTTGCTCGAGGCGGAGATCTGCGAGTAGATACCGGTGGTCCAGTTGTCGGCGCTCACGGCGGCATCGGAGGGGTTGAAGTTGCCGTCCACGAAGAGTGTGCCCCACTTGTGGAGCATGGGCTTCCAGCCGTTCCATGCCACGGTGATCTTGGTGCCGTCGTGGTCAACGGTGTTGTCGGCCATGTTTATGTCGTAGGGGCGACCCTTGGCCACAAGCTGGTTGACGCCGTTGACGCCACCCGAGCGGCGCACGGAGATGTTGTTCTCGGTGTAGTTGACGCCGAGAGCCTTGGTGAAGTTGGATGCTGTGCCGGCCTTGTCGATGCAATAGTCGAGGGTGCGGATGCCAAGACCTGCGATGCGGCTCTTGCGCGAGTTGGATGTGGCGCCGGGCTTGTAGTAGTTGTTGACCATGTTGATGTTCATGCCCTCACCGCCATAGCAACCGTTTGATCCGTAGTTATAGATGACATTGTTGCGGAAGTCCATCTGCTCCTCGGTCTGTGTGCCGGGGCGCGGGCCGAGGCGGGGAGTACGCGAGGTGTGGTTGGCCACGAGGTTGTGGTGGTAGCTGGCGCGGCGGCCGCCCCAGTTGCCTCCATATCCGTGGGCGCCCTTGGAGTGGCCCGAGTTCTGGAGCGAGTGTGAGGCTATGCACCACTGCACGGTGATGTCGGTCGAGCCGTAGACGGAGAGACACTCGTCGATGCTCCACGACACGGAGCAGTGGTCGATGATGATGTTGCGCTGGTCCATGCCGCCGAGGCCGTCACCCTCGTGATGGGCCACCTGACGGTTGCCGAGACGGAAACGGACGTAGCGGATGATGACGTTGGATGCCTTGATGGTGAAAGGGTAGTCGGCTATACAGATGCCGTCGCCGGGAGCGGTCTGTCCGGCGATGGTGATGTCGCCGTTCTGAATGGCGAGCTCGGAGGTGAGGTAGATGGTGCCCGAGACGTCGAACACGATGGTGCGTGCGCCTTTCTGCGACACGGCGTGTCGCAATGTGCCGGTCTTGTTGCCGTCCTCGAGTGTAGTCACGTGATAGACGGTGCCTCCGCGGCCTCCCGTGGTCATGCGTCCGTAGCCTTCGGCTCCCGGGAAGGCCTCACGCTGCTGTGCCTGCATCTGCGGGGCACTCATGAGTCCGACCAGCAACAGGAGCGTGGCGATGATAGAATGCTTCATGTAGATTTAGTTATTGTAAAAAGTAGGATAAGAATTCTAATGGTATTAACTCTGCAAATATACGCATAATAATCGGATTGTGCAAATTTATTTTCGAGCGGTGCGAAAGCGCAGATACAAAATAAAATATGTATATTTGCGGAGCAGAAATTATTATTTCCCGTCTGATATTTTTTTATTGAAAATGGAAATCACAAAAGAAATGATCGAATGTGTGTATGCACACATTCCGCCCCTGCGGGGGCTTCTGGTGCCTGTGGAGGATTTTTGCCTCAAGGCCGAAGAACTTTATCCCGGCTGCGGGCTCAATGCCGACAATCTGGTGCCGACGCTCGAAGAGCTCTACACCAACCTTAGATTTATCACCGACTACCGTGAAAACCCCGACGAGACGCCCCGTGCGGTGTTTAGGCTCAACAACAACCGCATCCCTGCCGTGGTGGACATGCGCATGGGGCTGCAGGAGGGCATGAGGAGAGCGGCCGCCGCAGACGGATGGGCCGATCCGGAGGCTGCCGTGGCGGCTGTGCCGGGCCTCGGCGACAAGATAGCCCGCCTCGGCCTCAGGATGCCGCTGGAGCCGTTTGAGGTGCAGCCCAAGCTCTATCTCATCGGCGAGGATGGGCGTGTGAGGTTTGCCAAGGTGATAGATCCTGAGCCTCAACCTGCCGCCGCTCCTGACTCCGGCCGGCTCTCCGCTCTGATCGACGCCTCGATCAGGCAGTGTGCCATGGCCGACGGATGGGCTCTGATGGCCAAGGTGGCGGCTCATCCCGAGATCCGCAAGGAGCTTCAGGAGATGGGGCTGCGATTCAAGAATGCGGTGGAGACTCATTTTGCCGACCGCTATGAGATAGGCGAGACACTCCCCGGCAAGGAAAACACGGCCATGACGGTGCGTCTGCGCCCGGGAGTGGCTCCGGTGGAGGGCATCATGCCCGAGAAGCCCAAGAAGAATGAGAACAAGCCCAAATCGGCCTTTGACAAGCTCACGGAGTTTGGCCTGTTCCTGAAATATAACGAGGCCATAGAGCGTCTGGCCAACAAGGCGCTCCCCGAGAAGTGGCACTATGGCGCTCAGGGGGTGGACTCGAACAAGATACTGAAAAGCTATTTCGAGATCACATTCGAGCGCCTGCGCTATGAGGACGCTGTGAACCGCACCAACAGCGCATGGAGCCCCAAGATCAGGCAGAGCGCCGACGGGGAATATGCCATATTCAACACCGGGCTGGTCGACAAGTATTATGATCCGATCTATGCCTTCTTCCGTCGCAACAACAATGAGAAGCGTGATCAGAAGTGGTTTTTCCTCGACTTCGTCTGCGAGACCGATCCCCTCTATCTCCAGCAGGTGGCCCGTGTGTTTGGCGCCAATCTACCTGCGCCGGCATCCTATTACTCTGACTCGATCCAGCTCATCTACAACACCGACTGGAGCATCAGCGCCTACGACTGGGAGCATATCCTGCAGGAGCGTTGCTACAGATTCCCGACCGATCTGCTGCGCGACGTGATCCCCGGATTTGACACTTTGAAACGCCCCAACGGCACCACCGACTTTGCTGCCGTGGCTGCCTGTATCCGCGACGATACCAGTGTGATGATAAGGATGCGCAACCGTGTGCTCGATGCCGTCAATCTGGCTCTCAAGCGTGTGAAGTGGAATTTCCGCACCGCTGTGCCTATCTATTATCCCAAGCGTCACATCATCTCGCTGCTGTTGCCCCTCTCGCTCACGCGGTCCACTCATCGCGAGGCCGACCTTGCCCTTGTGGTGGAGGCCACTGAGGCCGGGGCCTACATAGCCCACACCGTCCTGACGCTTGAGCAGGCATATACCGATGCGCGTCTCATCACGCGCCTCGACGCCGGCTGGCTCTGATCCGGCGTCCCATCGTCAGACCATAAAAAATCACCGCTTCAGACGGCCGTCTGAAGCGGTGATTTTTTAGATATGATTATCTGTCTGGTGACAGCCCCGAGAGGTGATCAGAAGAATGCCAGAATGAGCGCCTGTGCGGCCACCACGCGCAGGAACATGGTGAGCGGGTAGACGGTGGAGTAGGCCACGGCCGGGGCGTCGGAGCCGGTCGAATTGTTGGCATAGGCGAGGGCAGGGGGGTCGGTGCATCCGCCCGAGAGTAGACCCATGATGGTGAGATAGTTGATCTTATACTTGCCGCGGGCTATGAATCCCACCACGAGCAGGGGCACAATGGTGATGATGAATCCCCAGATGACCCACCACATGCCGGTGGTGTTGAAGACCGTCTTGGCAAACCCGGCGCCCGATGATATGCCCACCGAGGCGAGAAACAGGCAGATGCCAAGCTCGCGCATGAGCAACGAGGCCGACGATGAGGTGTAGGTGACGAGCTTGAACTTATAGCCGAAGCGGCTCAGAAGGATGGCCACCACGAGTGGACCGCCCGCGAGGCCGAGCTTCATGCCGAAGCCCACATTGATGCTGCCCACCACGATGCCAAAGAGGATGCCGACAAAGATGGTGATGAGATTGGGCTGGTTGAGACGCTTCATCGAATTGCCCAGACGCACCGACAGACGCTCGATGTCGTTGGGGTCGCCCACCACCACCAGACGGTCGCCCACCTGAAGACGCAGGGCGGCCGAGGCGAGGAGGTCCACACCGGCACGGTTGACGCGGGTGCAGTTGAGCGAGTAGGCGGTGTGGAGGCGCAGCGCGCCGAGGGTGACGCCGTTGTATTTGCTCTGGGTGACGAGGATGCGCCGCGACACCACCTTGCTCTGCACCTGCTCCCAGTCCATCTCGATGACATGGCCCACCACGGAGGTAAACTTCATGGAGTCTGAGGGTGAGAGCACCACAAAGATTTTGTCGCCCACATGGAGCTTGGTCTGCGACACCGGGATCACCACCTTGCCGTCGGCACCCATCAGACGGCTCACCACGAAGTCGCAGTCGAGCACCTGATGTATCTCCGAGAGAGTCTTGCCGTCGATGAGACGGTTTGTCACCTCATAGCTCACGATGAGAGGCTTCTGCTGGTGGCTCTCGATCTCGTCCTCGATGGCCTTGACCTCGTCGTCGGGGTTGATGCGGAACACCGCGCGAATGATCAGCATCGTCAGGATGATGCCTATCACACCGAGCGGATAGGCAGCGGCATAGCCCATAGCCATGGTGTTGATGGCCTCGGTGGTGCCGGCTGTCTGCTGGGCGGCAGCCAGACCGGGGGTGTTGGTGACGGCTCCCGACATCACGCCCACGAGAGCCGAGATGGAGGTGTTGCCGTCGATATAGAATATGGCCAGCACTATGCTGACATTGAGCACGATGATCAGCACGGCAAGCATATTGAGCAGGACGCCCCCTTTCTTGAACGAGGAGAAGAAACCGGGACCCACCTGAATGCCGATGGCGAAGATAAACAGTATGAGGCCGAACTCGCGCACGAATTTGAGCACCTCAGGGTTGACGACATAGCCGAAATGGCCCATGATGATGCCCACGAACAATACGAAGGTAACTCCGAGGGAAATCCCGCCGATCTTGAGTTTACCCATAAACAGTCCGACGGCTATCACGAAGGAGTATAGCACCAACGTGCTCGCAAGCTCCATGTGGCCGGGGGAGATAAGGTCAAATAACCAGTCCATTTATAATGATTTACCTATAAGAAATTGCCTTGGAAGAACAGACGGGGAGACACACTCCCGCAATTGAGAGTGCAAAGTTACGATTTTTTTCACAAAAAACATCACCCCACCCCTCCAATAGCAACTAAAAAACGGATGGGAGGATTATCTTTTGGATATAACTTCACGTACTATCTGGAGCATTGTCTGATTCTTCATCTGTTTCCTGAAACAAACATTATACCCTTGCTCTGATAGATTCTTAAAGAATACCTCAGCACATTTAAGTTTAGCATCTTCGATACCGCGCAGTGTTGACTTGTTTGCAACATCTTTGGTCTCGACCACTATGTTTAGTTCTTTCTCTCCATTGGCCTTCTTGACCACATACATGAAATCGGGGCTATATGTCCCTCCGTCGATGGTTGGGATAGCGATGCTGTTGCGTGGTATTTTACCGTAAACGATTACTTCTGCCACTCCGTTAAGGCCACTGTCTAAATCGGCTTCGATATTTTCGAGCTCTAACGGTGAATCAAAGGCCTTGACGTCGTATAAATATTTAGTGGCAGCATCACCTTCTTTCATTTTTACACCGATTCTTCCTTGGGAAATTTCTTCCCTGACACTCCCGTCGGCATATGTGAGTGCGGTCGCCCCCACATGGCCATTAGTCTTTTTGTATCTGAATCGTCCTTGCAAAGTCTGAATCTTCCAGTCAATGAAAGCCTGTATGAGGGCACTGATGGATTGTTCATTAAAATTAGATTCCTTTAGATCGCCATGTGCTGTGACATATCTGCAGATGGCACCATGAATCTTCTCTACCGAAATGTTGGTGGCTGCGGATAAGCGTTTAAGGAATACTCCGTAAGGTAGTGTTTGATTTGCGATATACTGGACGCCTTGACTGGAAGAAGATGACATCTTTTCGCCGTCACTGACAATGATGTCCCTCTGACTGGAAATGACTCTGTCAGTAAAAATTATTCCGGTGGCAAGAATGGAATCAAGAGCTTTGTCGATCTCCTCGTTCAGACTTGACTCATACCAGATGGTATAGTGCTGGTTGAGTCTTATCCATAGATCCTTTAATTCCTCAAATCTTGCTTTTCTGATTGTTACAGAGTGTGTGGGTCTGGCGTTTCTGTCCCTTACCTTTCCGGCCTCAAGGCCTGATTTGAACATAGGGTACTCCTCAAAGAACTTATCTTTGTTCTCAGGAATAATCCTGTAATTGCCGTCAATATAATTCTTTGATAGCAATTCGATGAGCAATCTATTTGCCTCGAGATGCAATTTTGGAGCCATTTGCTCTATGATGGCATATGATATCGCAACCGATTCAGGAATCTCGCTGTTTATCTGGTGAACGAGTTTCTTTGCAAAATCTGCCTCAGTAAAGTCCACTATGTAATTGAGTGTGAATTCCTCGTTTGAGATACGGTTGCCACACTCATCGACAGGGAGGCGCAGACCACGCCCTACCTCCTGAAGTTTGGATATTTCGCTGCCGCTTGACCGCAGCTTAGCAATGGTAAACACATTGGGATTGTCCCATCCTTCTTTCAATGTCCATTTTGAGAACAGGAAACGCCGCAGCATAGGATTGCCATCCTTATCCTTGAACGAGAGCAGTTGTTTCTTTCCATTAAGGATGTCGTTTACTTCCGCCGCAATGCTTTCGTCAGAAGAACTATTGTCCTGAGCGAAATATCCGGCATGGCATGCCTGAATATTGTCGAGGCTTGCTTGCAGATAGTCTCGATACAGATCTTCTTGATCAGAGAGTTTACTGATGGTCTCTTGGAGCTTCTCTTTAAGCAATCTCTCGAAAGCCTCCAATATATATGCTTTCTTCCCGTCTTCACCCTTTCGATAGGACGTAATGTCGTCAATAAAGAAGAGTGCGAGAGTCTTTATTTTGAATCTCCGCCCGGAGAAATTCTGACGTTCTGTCTCAAAATGCCTCTCAAGAGCCAGTCGTATCATCTGTTCCTGATATGAACTGGTGAATACGTCCACATCCATTTCCTCACCAACGGTTTTTGTTTGGCCATTGGAGAACTCTATTGAGTCTCGGCCTATTGACAGAACCGTTACGCCCGTCAGATGGCCTGATATTCTGGAAAGCGTGTCCCCAACATATACAGTTACCGGCCTTGTCGGAGAGTCTGCCTGTATATGTTGGAATGTCGCAGAGACATTTTTATTAACGGCGAGCAGTTTGATTTTCTCGTTTCGATGGGAGATCGGCTCAAGATGTTCCTTTGCCACCCCTTTGATCAGCCCGAGATTGAAAGATTGACAGGCATTAAGGTCATAAAGGAGATTCCGGTAATCCTTGATGGTCTTCTTGTGTTTGCCTCTACCAATGACTACGTCGGGGAAAGTGGCGCCAAATCTGATGATGCATTGCGGGGCTATCTCCTGTTGGATGATGCCGAATGCTTTCTGATCACGTGAAAATTTGTGCGGCTCATCAATGATCACAAACGGACGTGTGGCTTTCAGTGCATTATATGGGCGAAAAAAGCCTTCGACAGCGCAGCCATAATCATCTTTGCTCAGTATGTAGTTTTTCGTGTCCTTTAGTAATTGCATGTTAACCAAAAGGACATATATCTTCTTAGAGTCATGACATGAGCCTTTGACATATTCGCTCACGGCCGTAGGGAAAAACTGTCTTCCTTTCTTCTTTTTGGCAGAAGGCTCGAGGGTCAAAAGATCTATTTCTGCATCATAGCCGCACACATCCCGGAAATGACGTTTCACATACTCATCCTCCATAAATTGACGGGCCCCGGCTTTGACTGGCAAAGTAGGGACAGCAACTATGAATTTATTGATACCATAGAGCTTGTGGAGCTCATACATTGTGTGAACGTAAACATAGGTTTTCCCTGTCCCGGTCTCCATCTTTATGTCGAGATTAAGGCAGGTGTCATCATGAGTGTAGCCACAGAACTCCTTTTGAATCTTGTTCCTGCGTTGCACACTACGGATGTTATCACCCTCACCATCCATGGATATGGTTATCTCAGGATTGGCGTAGTAATGAAGCGGAGGGTTGATCCGTGTGTCCTTGAACACATCCGCAATAGCATCTACAGCCTTTTGCTGATGTGGAAGTGAGGATTGAAGAATTAGTTCCATATCAATATCTTATTTCAAAATTGATACGAAGATTCTTCTCTCCTGCCTGTATGGCCTGAAGACTATCTTTAAGGCTCTGCAACTCATTCCATCCGAAGGAATAGCCGTAAATCACGATGTTCTGCGGATTGAATGATGCATCGGTTTGTATTTTTTCAAATAGGAAAGCAACCGCACTATCGGTAAGATTCGGATTGATGAGATATATGTGCTTATCGATATAATAGGTTTCATACCCTGCGAGGTCTAAAACCTGATAATCCGAGGTGAGTCCGTAACCATCTCTTTCCAACCATGTGGTCAGGATAGTTGGAACACCAAACTCATCAATCAGAGTGTTGTCACCGAAAGCTGTATCTTTATCGAATTTTAATATTTTCTCTAATGCGAGTCCGGATGGCTCGTTCAAAGAGAAGTGACGGAATCCAAGGTCGGCTGTCGTATCCTTGAATCTACGCTTTATGTCTTCAGCTGCTCGTTTTATCCGATCAATACCAATTTCATCAATATAACGATAGCCAAGACGTTCAGCCTGAGAATCCTTTTTTACGGGTTCTTGTAGCTGCACTAAGATAAATCGCCGGTGATCATTGTCTTCTGCATTCATTTCCATTATCGCATGGGCGGTAGTCGCAGATCCTGAGAAGAAATCGAGGATGATGCCATCCATCGCATTCCCCATTTTGATAATGCGCTTGATTAAGTCAAGAGGCTTGGGGTATTCAAAAGGAGATTCCCCACCGAATAATTTCTTTAATAGAGCTTTACCCGTTCGATTGTTAATGTTGTCTATCCAAGAAGAAAATAGCTTTGTGGAAACAGAATCATCGGATGGCTCATATATCTTTTCATACGCGATATATTCGTCACCTTTTTTTATAATTTCGACCAATCCTTTGTCTATCGCATCTTTCATCGTGTCATTCCCCCATCTCCATCGACCCTCTTGGGTGTCGGACAACATGGGCAGAATTTTGATATTCGCAGACTCCGTTTCATTCAGATAGCACTGTTTGCCATCAAAATATAGCGGGTAAAACATATTCGGTCTATCCTGCCGGGTGGCAGAATCGCCCCATTTGCGCAGCAGCTGACGCTTATATTTTCTTCCTTGAGCATCAGTTAAAGGGTATATCCCATCATCTTTTTCTTCTTCACCGGCAATAAAAGCTCTGCGTGAATAGCACAACACATATTCATGAACATTTGCAAAATGGCTGCTGTCTTGTTTCCCTCCTGTCCCTTTCTTGCAAAAGGAGCATACGAGATTCTCTTCCCCGAACACGTCATCACAAAGAAGTCTCAGGTTGCCATACTCGTTATCATCGATGGAGATGAAAATAACGCCGTCCTTGCTGAGAAGATCGCGTGCGAGAAGGAGGCGTGGCAACATAAACATCAGCCATGCGGAATGAGACGCAGACCCACGACGGGTCAGGTCAAGGATGCGTTGAGCCTTGTCGACAGAAATACTGAGTTTGGCTGATAATTCTTCGGATGTGAAACTGTAGTTGTCGTTATACACGAATCCATCTGACCCCGTATTGTAAGGAGGGTCGATATAGATGCACTTGATCTGGCCGGCATATGATTTTAACAGATGCTTTAGTGCGTCAAGATTATCCCCGCTGATGTAAATATTCTTGCTGTCTTTGTTCTCAGGCCGTGAATTATGTGCCTCATCCGGCACTATAACAGTCGTGGTGTCAAGTGATGCCAACATTCGGCCATAGTTCTTGCCGAGAAAACGAAGTTCGTAGCCCTCGTCGGTTATATCAACTTTGTCTTTAAGATAATCTTGAAATCTGACGATATCAAACCCACCGTCTTCCTTGAAACAGGCAGGAAAATGTTCTCTCAGAATCTCAAGTTCGTTCGAACTCGGCGATTTGGAATTATTATTTTCAAGTATATCTTTTATCATCAGAATCCAATCTTATCTAGTGCAAACTTACCAAATATTTTCCACATACCAATACATGGAGGGGAGATAATTCGCGGTTGTTGTATCCATTTTTTCGGTCGGGGTCAGTCTTCGGAGTAGTGGCGGAGGACGCGGCGGTAGGAGTTGAAGATCTTGGAT
>CAZAWC010000020.1:0-27667 GCA_964488595.1 uncultured Staphylococcus sp.
AAGGCAAGAAAACGGGGTATGAGGAATTCTGAATGTTAATAGAAGTTAACGGATTATCCAATCTGTTACAAACCCGTTAAACACTATGATAACCAACGAAATAGCTATTGAAATAATATGTTACAACATTGTTGCAACATCGTTATGATTGTAACAAAAAGCCGAGAAGCAGTGATGTCTGTTCTATTATAATAATATACTGTCGACGATGGTCGGATGAGGCTCAAGCATGTGGTGTGCCGCTAAATTGTAGCGCGATGGGGCGGCAAAAGGCGTGGCGCGTGGTGAGGAATGAAATTTTTTTGAAAAAACATGTTTTTATTTTGTATTTTTGACAATAAGAGTTATCTTTGCAATGACATTATGTCTAACACATTGTGATTCATCGGACTTATTGTATTCTTAACCCACTAAAAAACGCTATTGCCATGAACAGATCTACTACACTGCTCGCGGGTCTCGCACTGACCTTCACGGTGGTTCATGCCGAGACATTCCCCTATCAGGACATGTCGCTCACCCCCATGGAGAGAGCTGCCGACTTAGTGTCGCGAATGACTCTCGAACAGAAGATCGACCAAGTCGGTCACCGCACCTCCGCCATCCCTTCGCTCGGCCTCAAGGGATACAACTACTGGAATGAGGCCATCCACGGCGTGGCACGCTCTGGTCTCGCCACATCGTTTCCCGTCTCAAAGGCCCTCTCGGCCACATGGGACCTCCCGCTGATCTATGATGTCGCCACAGCCATCTCTGACGAGTGCCGCATCTACACCAACCAGTCGGGCAAGGGACTCATCTACTGGTGTCCCACCATCAACATGAGCCGCGACCCGCGCTGGGGACGCGACGAGGAGAACTATGGCGAGGATCCGTGGCTCACGGGGCGCATCGCCGTAGAGTTCATCAAAGGCATGCAGGGCGACGATCCCAAGCACTACAAGACCATCGCCACCGCCAAGCACTTTGCCGCCAACAACTACGAGAAGGGACGCCACAACACCTCGAGCGACGTTGACGCCCGCAACCTCCGCGAGTACTACCTGCCCGCCTTCGAGATGGCTGTCAAGGAGGCCAACGTGCGCTCGGTGATGAGCGCCTACAACGCCGTCAACGGTGTGCCCTGCGGCGCCAACCGCGAACTGCTCATCGACATCCTGCGCGGCGAGTGGGGATTTGACGGATTCGTCACCTCAGACTGCGGCGCGGTGGAGGATGTATTCAACAAGCACCACTATGTAGGCACCGGGGCCGAGGCTTCGGCCGTCTCGATGGTCAACGGCGAAGACCTCAACTGTGGCGACACCTTCCAGCTCTTCTGCAAGGAAGCCATCGAGAAGGGTCTCATGACCGAGGCCGACCTCGACCTCGCGCTGACCCGCGTGCTGGCCGCCCGATTCTCGGTGGGCGAGTTTGACCCCGCCGGCTCGGTGAGCTGGAGCTCGGTGCCCGCCTCCAAGCTCAACTGCGAGGAGCACCAGCAGCTCGCCCTCAAGTCTGCCCGCGAGGCCATCGTGCTGCTCAAGAACGAGGGCAACCTCCTGCCCCTCTCGACCACACAGACCGTGGCCATCATCGGCCCGATGGGCAACACCGTGACCCTCGGTGGCTACTCGGGCTCGCCCACAGCGCTCTCCACAGTGCTCGAGGGCGTGGCCGCCAAGCTCGACTACTCGTATGACGACGGCACAGTCCAGTTCGAGGACTGCACCCAGCAGTCTATCCCCTCCGGCAACAACCGTCTCACCCACGAGGCCAACGGATCGGCCGGCAACCTCGGCTATATCTACAACAACGACTGGGTGGCCTTCGAGTCTGTAGACTTCGGCGCCGGCCGTACCCGTCTCGAGATCTACCACGCAGCCAAGAACAGCAACGCCACCGTGGTCAAGTTCTATCTCGACAACATGGACGGCGAGCCCGCCGCCACCGTCACCTGCCCCGTCACAGGCAACTGGAGCAAGTATGTGGTGACAGCCGTCGACGTCGACCCCGCCGTGTTCAAGGGCAAGCACAAGGTCTACACCAAATTCGAGGGTGGCGACAAGTATTGCGCCAACATGGACTGGTTCCGCTTCTACGACCCCGCCATCACCAATCCTCTCGAGGAGCAGGGTCCCGTCTACTACTACAAGGGCTGCGACATCACCGGCACAGCCTCGAGCAACTTTGCCCGCGCCATAGAGATAGCCCAGAAGGCCGACGTGGTGATCTTTGCCGGAGGCACCGACCTCACCGTCTCGGACGAGAGCAACGACCGCACATCGCTCAATCTCCCAGGCGACCAGCAGAAGCTCCTCGAGGCCATCTATGCCGTCAACCCCAACGTAGTGCTCCTGCTCCAGACATGCTCGTCCATGACCATCGGCTGGGCACAGGAGAACATCCCCGCCATCGTCGAGGCTTGGTATGACGGTCAGGCTCAGGGCCAGGCCATCGCCGACGTGCTCTATGGCGACTTCAACCCCTCGGGCCACCTCACCTCCACATGGTACGCCTCGCTGGCCTCGCTCCCCGCCGGCATGCTCAACTATGACATCCGCAGCGCAGGCTACACCTACATGTATCACAAGAACAAGCCCCTCTACCCCTTCGGCCACGGTCTGAGCTACACCACATTCGAGTATAGCGACCTCACCCTCTCGGCCGACCGTCTCGAGAAGGGTGGCGAGATCGCCGTGACTGCCACCGTCACCAACACCGGCTCGCGCGCCGGCGCCGACGTGGTGCAGCTCTATGCCACCTGCCGCTCGGCCATCGAGCGTCCGCAGAAGCAGCTCGTCGGGTTTGCCCGCGTGGAGCTCGAGCCGGGTGCCAGCACCACCGTCACCATCCCCCTCAAGCACGAGCAGCTCACCTACTTCAACACCGCCACACAGACATATGACGTAGAGGAGGGTATCGTAGACCTCATGCTCGCAGCCTCGGCCGACGACATCCGCCTGCGCACCACTCTCTCCACACAGGGCGGAGTGGTCAAGCTCACCTATCTCTCCGATCCCGCCTCCATCCCCGAGGTGGTGACCGACAACCGTCCCTCGGACGGCCGCGTCTATGACCTGCAGGGCCGCTGTCTGGGCACATCGCTCGAGACACTCGCCCCCGGCTTCTACATCACCGGCGGCCGCGTAGTGCGCCACTGATCACCCGGCCCGCAGCGCGGGTGACGGGACATAAACGATAATCCCACGGTTCGGCCGTCGGCACAGCCCCGCAGACAGGGGCAAAGCCGGCGGCCGGATTTTTGTTGTCTATGTCGGAAAAAATAGCTAATTTTGCGGCTTGATAACTCTCCCCTAACCAATCGACAGCAATCATGGGACTATTCGACATATTTTCGCGTAAAAAAGACGCTCAGGAGAAGAAAGAGACTCTCGATCAGGGGCTCGAAAAGACCAAACGCGGATTTTTCGACCGCATCTCGCATGCCATCGCCGGCAAGTCGAAGGTCGACGATGAGGTGCTCGACAATCTCGAGGAAGTGTTCGTGACATCCGACGTGGGTGTCGACACCACCCTCCGCATCATCGAGCGCCTCGAGGCTCGTGTGGCCCGTGACAAATATGTGAGCTCGGCCGAGCTCAACAACCTGCTCTGCGAGGAGATCGCCGGCATGCTCGCCGAGAACGACACCGATACCTCGTCGCAGGACGACTTCACCCTGCCCCCCGGCAACCGTCCCCACGTCATAATGGTGGTGGGCGTCAACGGCGTGGGCAAGACCACCACCATCGGCAAGATGGCAGCCCAGTTCAAGCGCGCCGGCAACAAGGTGATGCTCGGCGCCGCCGACACATTCCGCGCCGCAGCCATAGAGCAGCTCGAGGAGTGGGGACGCCGCGCCGACGTGCCCGTGGTGAAGCAGAAGATCGGCGCCGACCCCGCGTCGGTGGCCTTCGACACCCTCCAGAGCGCCATAGCCAACGACGTCGACGTGGTGATAATCGACACCGCCGGACGTCTCCACAACAAGAAAGGCCTCATGGACGAGCTCACCAAGGTGCGCAACGTGATGCAGAAGCTCGTCCCCGACGCTCCCCACGAGGTGCTCCTCGTGCTCGACGGATCGACGGGGCAGAACGCCTTCGAGCAGGCCCGCCAGTTCGTGGCCGCGACACAGGTCAACGAGCTCGCCATCACCAAGCTCGACGGCACCGCCAAGGGGGGCGTGGTGATAGGCATCAGTGACCAGTTCAAGATCCCGGTCAAGTACATAGGCCTCGGCGAGAAGATCGACGACCTTCAGGTGTTTGACAAACGCAGCTTTGTGGAGTCGCTCTTCGGCGACAGGAAAATCTGATCACGGCACAATGACCCCTGTCAAGGTAGCCGTCATCTCACTCGGCTGTAGCAAGAATCTCGTCGACTCGGAGCGACTGATGAAGATGTTCCGCTCCGTCGGCATCGAGACGGCCTTCGAGCCCGACCAACAGTTTTTCGACACCGATGCGCGCATACACGTCGTCATCAACACCTGCGGCTTCATCGGCGACGCCAAGGAGGAGAGCATCGCCGAGATACTCTCATGGACAGCCCCCCGCACCGAGGGGCGCATAGCCGGACTCCACGTGATGGGATGCCTCTCCCAGCGATATGGCGACCAGCTCAAGGCCGAGATCCCCGAGGTGGACACATGGTGGGGCAAGACCGACTGGCCCGCCCTCGTCACCGCCATAGCCCGCCGCACGCCCGGATCGGTGGAGTGGGACCGCGTGCTCACCACACCGCCTCATCATGCCTATCTGAAGATAGCCGAGGGGTGCGACCGCATGTGTGCCTTCTGCGCCATCCCCCTCATCACCGGCCGCTATCGCTCGCGCCCCATGGAGGAGATTCTGGACGAGGCCCGCTCGCTGGCCGCACGCGGCGTCAGGGAGCTCAACGTCATAGCCCAAGACCTCACATCCTATGGCAAAGACCTCTATGGACGGGTGGAGATAGCCCGGCTCATCGACCGTCTGGCCGACACGGAGGGGATCGAATGGATCCGCCTCCACTATGCCTATCCCAACGAATTCCCTCTCGACCTGCTCGACGTCATGGCCCGCCGCCCCAACGTGTGCCGATATCTCGACATCGCCCTCCAGCATGCCGACGACGGCGTGCTCGACGCCATGCGCCGCCACATCACCCTCGCCGAGACCGAGCAGCTGCTCGCCGAGATACGCCGCCGGGTGCCCGGCATCCACCTGCGCACCACGCTCATGACCGGATTTCCGGGCGAGACCGACGAGGCCTTCGAGCGCCTCATGGAGTTTGTGGAGCGCCAGCGCTTTGAGCGCATGGGAGCGTTCGCCTACTGTGAGGAGGACGACACCTATGCCGCCCGCCACTATGACGACGCCATCCCGCAGACCCTCAAGCAGCAGCGGCTCGACAGGCTCATGGCCCTGCAGGAGGAGATCTCGGCCGAGGTCCAGCAGCAGAAGGTGGGACAGACGCTGCGCGTGGTCATCGACCGCGAGGAGCCCGGCCACTATGTGGGGCGCACGGAGTTTGACTCGCCCGAGGTAGACCCCGAGGTGCTCGTGGCCAAGACACGCCCCCTGACACGCGGCCAATTCTATAACGTAAAAATCACTTCGGCCCTCCCGTTCGAACTGATGGGAGAGGTGACAGACACCGATGACTGACCCTCGACCCGACATCATCATCACAGCCGCCGAGGCCTGTCTGCAACGCAACATCCCGTTTGCCCTCTACTCCCTCCCGGGCAGTGGCGGGTTGCGCTTCATGGCGTCGCTCCCCGACGACGAGGGGAGGGCCGACGCATGCATCGCCACCCCCGGCGACTGCTTCTTCATCTCGCGCTTCGGGGCCGACGAGTCCTATGTGGCCGGCGTGCGTGCCGACATGGACGCCCCCGGGGTGATGGAGTGGATCAGCGAGCATCCGCGACAGGTCTTCGAGCCGGCGCGCGAGCTCCCCTACCGCCACTCCACCGTCCGCGCCGGATGGGAGCGCGCCTTTGCCGCCATGCGGGGGCGTCTGCGCCGCCACGGAGGCAAGGTGGTGCTCTCGCGCCACACAGCCGTCTTCAGCACCCGCCCACTCGTGCCCCTCGCCGTGAGCTACATCTCGCTCACTCCGGCCAATTTCGGCTATCTCTGCTTCACCCCCGAGACAGGCGTGTGGTATGGATCTACCCCCGAGCTGCTTCTCGAGAGCGAGGAGCCGGGGCGATACCGCACCATGGCCCTCGCCGGCACCCGCTGGGACCCCTCGCAGCCGTGGGACGCCAAGAATCTCGCCGAGCATGCCACCGTGGTGACCTATATAGAGCATTGTCTCGTCGAGGCCGGTCTGGACGTGAGCGTGGGCCAAGTCACCACCCTCACCACCAACGGCGTGGAGCATCTCTACACCCCCATCGAGGCCCGCGGCGACGCCACGTTCGGCTCTCTGCTCGGTCGCCTCAACCCCACCCCGGCCGTGGCCGGAACACCGCTCGAGGTGGCCCTCTCCGAGATCGACATGCTCGAGACTCACCAGCGGCGATGCTATGCCGGGGCTGTGGGCGTGCGCACCGGGGGCGCCACACGCGCCTTCGTCAACCTGCGCTGCGGCTTTGCCGCCCCCGCCGGCGACACCATCCCCGGATGGATACATAACATATATGCCGGAGGTGGCCTGATGGCCGACTCCGACCCTGCCACCGAGTGGGAGGAGCTCGACCGCAAGACCCGCACCCTCACCGGCCTCATAGCCGACGGGCTCACGGCGCCCCACCTCGAGTTTGACCCCCGCCACACACCGTTCACATCACTGCAGGTCACACCCCTGCAGGTCACATCCCTGCAAGCAACCGTCAAGGAACAATGAAAAAAGGACGTCCATTTCTCGTTATCCTCATAGCCCTCTCCATCCTCATCGTGCTCTCGCTGCTCCCCCTCTCGCGCTGGACAGGGGGGCGCGTCAAGGACTTCTCGCTCATCAGCGACATCATGCGCGAGGCCGGCATCATCGAGCACGCCGACCCCTCGCAGGAACAGCTCGACCCCGCCCTCGTCGAGGCCATGGAGGAGGAGGAGAAACAGCAGCAGACCCCCGAGCAGCAGCGCCGCTATCCGCTCACGGCCCCCGACTCGGTGCTCTCCGCGCCGGTCGACACCATCCTCTATGAGCCCCGCCCCGTGCGCGAGGGCGAGCAGGTGGTCATCGAGGACTACACCCCCTCGGGCTCGGGCCTCGTATGGTTCAGGAAGGCCCTCGCCTCGGGCTCCACAGCCCGCGTGGCCGTGGTGGGCGACAGCTGGATCGAGGGCGACATCTTCACTCAGGACCTCCGCCATCTGCTGCAGGAGGCCCACGGAGGCCGCGGGGTGGGCTATGTGTCGATGCACTCCGACTTCCCCGGCTTCCGACGCTCGGTGAAGCAGGGGGGCAAGGGATGGAAGACATTCATGGCCAACAAGAAGTGTGACCACTCGTGGATGGACCTCACCGAGCAGTATGCTATCCCCGAGAGCGGCGTCACGGCCACAGCCACCTATCAGGGCACCTCGCTCTTCGGTGCGCAGACCGAGGGATGGACCCGATCGCGATTCCTCTGCGTGGCGCCCGAGGGCGGCACAGTGTCTGTCAAAACCGCTGCCGGCGAGTGGGAGGAGCGCAATATCACCCCCTCCGACTCCGTTGTGTGTATTGAAGTGGCAGCCCCGGCCACCGGCTTCGAGCTCAAGACCTCGGCCCGCGGACTCGTGGGGCTGGGCGTGTGGCTCGACACCCCCGGCGGCGTGAGCGTCGACTGCATGTCGTCGCGCGGATTTTCGGGCATCACCCTCACCAAGATCAACCCCGCGCTGTGTCGCGACATGGCCCGCTTTGTCGACTACAGCCTCGTCATCCTCGAGTTTGGCATCAACGCCATGAGCGCCTCGCAGAAGGACTATTCCCTCTACTCCTCACGCATGGTCAGCGTCATCAACCACGTGCGCCGCTGCTATCCGAGGGCCGACATCCTCGTGATGGGCGTGGGCGACCGCGGCGAGAAGCGCGGAGGGGCCGTGGTGTCCATGGCCACCGCAGCCGCCATGATCTCGGCCCAGCGCGACGCCGCCCGCCGCGCACAGTGTCTGTTCTGGGACACACGCGAGGCCATGGGAGGCGAGGGCGCCGTGGTGCAGTGGAGCGCCGCAGGCCTCATCAACAAAGACTATATCCACATGACTCACAAAGGTGGCGAACGTCTGGCCAAGGAGCTGTTCGGCGCCATCCAACACTCTCTTGCACAATGACTCTGAGCTCTCTCAAACATATAGCCGTCTCCCTGCTGTCCATCCTCCCGCTCTGTGCCGCGGCTCAGACGCCGGCTCCACCCGCCGTCGCCACCGCTTCCGACCCCGGAGAGGACAACGATGAGGGTGACGAGATCGTCTCCGACGTCGAGGACGACGAGCGCGACCGCCCCGACGCCGGCGTCGTGGAGATCCCCGGCGAGGTGGACGACATCGACATCCCCATCCCCTCGTTCATCCGCACCGGCGCCAACCACATCATATATAACGGCGCTGACTGGAGCCCCCTGCGCCGCGCCTTCGAACACTCGGACAAGGCTCCCGTCTCCATAGTGATGATCGGCGACAGCCACATACAGGCCGACATGTCGAGCGGCACCACCCGCGAGCTGCTGCAGTATGACTTCGGCAACGCCGGGCGCGGCCTCATCACCCCCCTCAAGATGAGCGGCACCAACGAGCCCACGGACTATACCTTCCAAGGCGCGGGGTCGTGGATCCCGGCCAAGCTCATGAGCTCGTCGTGGCGCCAGACGGTGGGCTTCACCGGCTGCTCGGTGCGCCCCGCCTCGTCGTCGTCAGAGCTCACAGTGGCCACCTCCGAGCGCGACGACTGGAACCCCTTCTCGTCGGTCACCGTGTTCCACTCCGGGCGTTTCACCGTCAAGGGTGTCACCGGCGCCGACGGCGAGCCGCTGCAATTCCGCGCCATCCCCTCGCGCGACTACACGCAGATCCTCCTCCCCTCCCAGCAGACCAAGGTCACCATCCAGTTTGCCTCGGCGGGCGACCTCACGGTGTTTGGCGCCTCCCTCTCCGGCGACCGCCCCGGCGTCTTCTATCACGCCATCGGCAACAACGGTGCCGCCTACGAGACATACAACCGCATCGGCAACGTCGGCGCCGGCATCTCTCCGCTCAACCCCTCGCTGGTCATCATCTCGCTGGGCACCAACGAGGCCTTCGGCCGTCTGGACACAGCCGCCTTCACCCGCGCCATCGACCGCCTCGTCACCAACATCCGCACCGCCAACCCTCAGGCCCTCATCCTGCTCACCACCCCTATGGAGTGTCAGCGCTCGGTGACCACCACCAAGAAGGTGCGCGTCAAGGGTGGCAAGACCCGCAAGGGACGCCGCCGCAGCGCCCGCACCGTCACCCGCACATCGCGCTCCTATGCCGTCAACCACAACATAGCGCCCCTGCGTCAGGCCATCCTCGACTATGGCAGCCGCAACGGCATCGCCGTCTATGACTGGTATGACGTGGCCGGCGGTCAGGGCGCCAGCTCCACATGGGTGGCCCACAACCTCTTTGCCAAAGACCGCGTCCACCACACGCGCGCCGCATATAATATAGAGGGCCGACTCCTCTACGAGGCCCTTCTCGACGCCCTGCGCAATAACTGACCGCACCGTTCGTTATCTACAACACTACACAGCCCAACATTTTAACCCGACTTATCCCATTGGAAGCTCTTTACACCCGGATCTCCGAGCTCTGCGAGCGGCTCAACATCGACCTCGCGCGCGTGGTCGACATCCTGAGCTATGACCCTGCCACGCCCCTGCTCTTCAACACAGGCCTGTTCCTGCTGCTGTTTGCCGCCTTTGTGGCCGTCTATCGCCTGCTGAGCCCGTTCCGCACCGCGAGGATGATCTTCACCATCCTCTTTTCGCTCTATTTCTACTACAAATCCTCGGGGCTCTGCTGCATCATCCTTCTCGGCGTGGCCGTCAGCGACTGGCTGCTGGGCCTGTGGATGGGGCGCACCCGGCGCCAATGGGTGCGCCGCCTCATCGTGGGCATCAACCTGTGCGTCAACGTCGGGATGCTGGTCTACTTCAAGTATTTCAACCTCATCCTCGACACCATAGGCCGCTTCTGGGACACGCGCATCGACTTCATCGACATCATCCTCCCGGCGGGCATCTCATTCTTCACCTTCAGGTCCATCAGCTATATCGTCGACCTCTATCGTGGCGTCATGGCCCCCTGCCGCTCGCTGCTCGACTATGCCTTCTTCCTCACCTTCTTTCCCCCGCTGCTGGCCGGCCCCGTGGTCAGGGCCAAGGATATGCTGCCGCAGGTGGCCGCCGATCCCCGTCCCACCGCCGACATGGTGAGCGAGGGCCTGTGGCTCATAATGCTCGGCATCTTCAAGAAGATGGTCATCGCCGACTTCATCTCGGGCAATTTCGTGGACCGCGTCTTTGACAACCCCGCCCTCTACAGCGGATTCGAGAACATGATGGCAACCTTCGGGTTTACCGTCCAGCTCTACTGCGACTTCTCGGGCTACTCCGACATGGCCATCGGCATAGCCCTGCTGCTCGGCTACCGATTCGGCGAAAACTTCAACGCCCCCTTCAAGGCCGAGAACCCCACCGAGTTCTGGCACCGCTGGCACATATCCCTCTCCACATGGCTGCGCGACTACATCTACATCCCCCTCGGGGGCAACCGCTGTTCGCGCGCGCGGTCATACTTCAACCAGTTTGCCACCATGGTCATCGGCGGCTTCTGGCACGGAGCCTCGTGGATGTATGTCATCTGGGGCGCCGCCCACGGGGCGCTGCTCGTGGTCCACAAGAGCATCCGCCGCCTGCTCCCCGTCCCCGCCCCGGCCGCCGTGGTGGCCACCGGGCCTGACGGCACCGAGTCGCTGTTCGTGGCCCCCGCGCCCCCGGCCCCGCGCCGGCGTGCATGGATGCGCCCGCTCAACATGGTGTTCACCTTCCTGCTCGTCTCGGCCGCGTTCATGCTGTTTCGCGCCCGCTCGCTCGAGGATGTGGGCATGATGTGGCATCAGATCATCCACGACTTCCATCTCTCCGTGGCCCCGCAGTTCATCGAAGGCTATCTCACCATCTTCCTCGCCATGACCGCCGGCTATCTCATCCACATAGCCCCCACCTCGGTCACCGCCCCCGTGCGCAGGGCCGTCACCACCGCCCCGCTCGTCGTGCAGGGCATCCTCCTCGCCATCGTCCTGCTCGTGGCCATACAGGTGCGATCGTCCGACATCGTCCCCTTCATCTATCTGCAGTACTGACACACCGGCCGGGTGAACCATCGGAGGGTGAGACGTGTTATCCGTAAGGACAACGAATAAATATAACACAACTCATAAACACCTCACGAAGTCATGAACACCAACCAGACCATAGCAAACGCGGCCGCCGCAATGTCGGAAGACGCCGCACGTGTCAGCGCCACTGCCGCTGAAGTCGCCGCCGAGGCTCAGGCCAAGGCAGCCAAGTCAGAAATCATGGACAAAGTGGCCGACGCCAAGGACACCATTGCCGAAAAGACAGCTCAGGCTCAGGACACCATTGCCGAAAAAGCAGCTCAGGCTCAGGATACCATTGCCGAAAAGGCAGCCGACGCCAAGGCAGCCATCGCCGACAAGATGGCCTCCGTTCAGGAAAAAGCCGCTCCTTTTGTCGACAAGATGAAGGCCGGCGCAGCATCGGCTCTCGACTCGCTGGCCGAGAAGGCTCACAATCTGTCTGACAAACTCAAATAAAAACACCTGTCATCACTGGCCATCAGGCCGTGACATATACCCACGCCTCCGCATTGATGCGGAGGCTTTTTTCGTCCTCAGGCATGGTCTGAGCGCCCGAATCAAGCATATTTCTGTGAAAAAGGGCCGGAAAGTATTAAATATTGTTACAAATTGTTAAAACATTTGGGGGGGATAGTTAGAGTCGGTAAATTTGCAAATCACTAAAAATAGCTTTAATCTACATGAAATTTTTCCACTCCTCGGTCGGAGTGACGGCCCTGTGCCTTGTGGCCACAGCCTGTAGCTCCGATCCCATCACAGTGCAACCCGACAAAACCGAAGCCTACACACGCGAATTTCTCAAAGAGTTTGGTGTCCCCGCGGCCAATCATAACTATGCCATGGCCAAGCATGCGGGGCTCAAGGTGACTGTCAAGGAGACCATGCCCGTCATGGTGACGGCCGAGGTCGACGGCACCGAATATCTCTTTGCCGACCTCACTCTCACCCCCGGCACCCACGCCCTCCCTGTCACCATCCCCCGCTCGGTCAACCAGCTCAAGGTCACCACCTCACGCGGCACAATGACCGTCGGCGTCGATGACACAGTAGACCTCGCAGATGTTCGCAACGAGGCTATGGAGGATGCTTTTTATCCTCAGAGTGCTTACATAGATGCTGAATATGAGGATCTATCTTCTTCGTATAAAATGAAGTGGGTCGAGACTGAAGACGGAATGGCTCCCATATTGGCATTCAAGCCTGAAGAGTTGCTGAAACCATATTTCGACAAGAATCCTAAGGGACAAGATAATATGGACTACTGGTTTCAGGCTAACAGAGTTACAGGCTTGGTGGACTATAATGGCGTGGCTTTCCCTCTGTTCCGCAGTGAGACCATTTTTGCCAATAAAAGAGATAAAGCACGGTCGTATTACTTATTCCCCGTATATTGGCGCAAAAATGCCGACGGGAGCAAAAACTATGAGACTTGGCTGTATCAGGTTAGTAATGGTAATCAGACTCCACACGCATACCTTAAGCTGGGAGGTGGTGATATCGAGAATAATAAACCGTTCCCTGACCTCGGTTATTCTACCACAGTGTCCAATATTGCCGATATATCGGATCCTACCAGCACATTAACTCGTATAGTGAAGAATCAGACAATAATCTGGTATGTAAACCCATATATGCCTGATAATCATCCAAATAAAGCTCAATGGCAGTTCGGTCCTGTAGAAGACCATGAAGTCGCAGATATAATTGATGTGCACAAGATTGAGGGATTTACATTTGACGATGGCAATTTTGACGAAGCTTTCCCTCTTGATGAAGCTACTATGGTGGTGAGCCGTGGCATTAAAGTGACACTGCCTCAGCAAATCACAGAACCAAATAATAAAAAGAATGTATTGTTTACTCCACGTTTCGGTATGTTTATTAAGGCCGGAGAGGACAATGTCAGCCATAGTGTGCCTTTCTTCAACAGATGGGAGTGGGGTGGCAAATATTTTGACGAGAGTCTTGACAATATATATTTCGCCAGTTCGAGTGCACAAAGCATGGTTGTTGCAATAGCCCAACAACTCAAGACAGAAGTAATGTGGGTTTCGGATCATACCTTTACATTAGAAAAAAGAACATGGGAAGGGAATTTCTTTACTGACCGTGGTGCAGGTGGAGGACTTTTGTTAGGATTCAATCACGCAGCGACTAAAGAGGCCGACACGACACCGAGAGACTTCTGTGATGTGATTTATATGATGGTTCCTGTCCAAGAGACTGCAGATTATGGCGGAACTTGGACTGAGCCTGTAGCCTTCGACTGGATAGTTGCAGCCGAGGACCTCGGCGGCAGCTATGACTGGGACTTCAACGACGTGGTCTTCTCGTTCAATGACATCCTCGCCAGCCTCAATACCGTTAACAAGAACGCGCCCGTAGCAAGAGCCAGCGGCCCCGGCGGTGGCGAGAGTGTGCGCATCATCACCGTCAAGCCTCTCGCAGCCGGCGGCACGATGCCCGTCTACGTCACCTACACAGGGCGCGTGATGCCCGCCCCCGTGCTCCCCACCGAGGGATCGACCATGTATAGCGTGGCAGAGCAGCAGCTCAAGGACTTCATCGCCGCCAATGCCGCCAAAGAGGAGGAGGGATCCTTCATCCTCGGCACCGAGGTGCACAAGTGGCTCGGCGGCGCCGGATTCTCACCCGTCAACGTGGGCGAGAGCATGGGCGCCAACACAGGCAAGGCCATCAGCTTCGTCATACCCACAGAGTATTCGGCAGACAACTTTGACGAGGTGGACTGGAGTGTCAACGCCTCGGGCGACAACAAGCATCTCTACGGCTTTGCCGTGCTCGTGGACCGCGAGAACAAGCTGGGCATCGACACCCGCTCGGGCACGGGCTATCAGCAGGTGCCCAACCTCGTGCTGGGTCAGGACACCTATCTGATCGGCGCCCCTGACCCCGACAAGGGCAAGGTGGCTCCCCAGCTGATACTGATGCACCCCGACTGGCAGTGGCCTCAGGAGCTCACAGACATCCGTCTGGCCTATCCCACATTCGTAGACTGGATCTCGAAGCCCGACTATGAGGAGTGGCACAAGAATCCCGTGCCCGAATACGTCACCAAACGCCGTTAACTCAATAAATGTCACATAATCTCAACCATATCACCGGCATAGCTCTGACGGCCACGATGCTGATGGCATCGTGTGCCTCGGAGCCCCTGTCGGGTCCCGACACCGGCGAGCTCTACACCCGCCAGTTCATCAAGGACTTTGGCGTCCCCGCCGCCGGCCACGACTACTCGATGGCCCGCAGCGCCGGGCTGCAGCTCTCGACCAAGGTAGGCGGACGTGTGGCTGTCACAGCTATGGTCCACGGCAAGGAGTATCTGTTTGCCGACCTCAACCTCACCCCCGGCACCCAATCCATCCCTATCACCATACCCAAATCAGTCACGGAGGTGATGATACGCACCGACAGGGGCATCATCACCGCCGGGCCCGACGACACTGTAGATATTGACGGCAAGGATCCCGAAAGCCGCTCGGGAAATTGGCTGCTTGGGTTTGACCTTGAAAATGCCTATGGGGTGGGTCAGAATGTTTACCTCCCCCTCGGTATTGCCGAACAAGAGGGTGACGCACCCGAGATCATCATACGCCCCGAGAGCTTCCTCAAGCAGTATTTCGAAAAATATCCTGTAGGCAAGGAAGATACCAACTTCTCCTACGAGGGTGAGAATGAGGGTGACGGCTCGATAATCTTCAACGAGAATACACAGTTCCCGACACATGCCGGGGAGACTCTCATAGGCGACGGCGCGGAAAACGCAAGCTACTACGTTTTCCCCATATGGTGGCACGCCTCGGGCAAGGATAAATCAGAGAAAAACTACCGAGTCACCATTTCAGAGACTGACGATGCATATTTGCAGGGTCTCTACATGCTCGATTTCGGTCAGGACTTCTCAAATCCCAACATTCCTTTCCCCAATCTTGGCTACTCGACAGAGGACTTGGATGAGCATACCATTAAAAACGGAGCAATGTATGATGAGGTCAAAAACTCATTCCGTTATGACGATGGCTCATTCACACAGGCCTATGATGTGAACGAAGCCCAAATGATCATAAGCCGGGGAATAAAACTTGAGTTCTTATCCTACAGTCCCGGTGTTGAGCCGCTCTCGTCGATAGTATTCGGGCTGTATAGCGGCAACAATTGGAGCCATCGGCGATTCTCCACCCCGCGCTACAACATGATGATGTGGGACAACGGAGCCAACTATTTTGATGTGCCCATCTCTAATCTCTTCATGGCCTACGCCGCTACGAGTCAGACCATCATAGAGGACGAATTCAAGTATTATCATCTGAATTTCAACAAGGGCGCCACGACATATCAGGACGGATCGCACATAAAGGGCACAAACTGGTTTCTGCTCGGATTCAACTCGGCTCCCGGCAAGCCTGCCGACCGCACTCCCCGCGACTATGCCGACGTACTGCTGCTTGTGATCCCCACCAAGCAGATCAACCACTGGTATCACTACTGGGATCTGCCTCAGCCCATGGAGTGGACCATAGCCGCCGAGGACCTCGGAGGCAGTCTCGACTGGGACTTCAACGACGCGGTCTTCTCATTCAGCGACATAGTGCAGAGCCTCAACCTTGTCAACAAGAACAGAAACGTCTCCTATATGGCAGGCCCGCGCGACGCCGAGGCCGTGCGTGTGATCACCGTCACCCCGCGCGCTTCGGGCGGCACATTGCCTCTCTACATCACCTATACAGGCGCCAACCTCTGTACCATGCCATATATGCCCACCGAGGGAACGGAGTGGTATAGCGACGTCAACAACGCCATCCGCGAGCATATCGCTAAGGCCAACCGCATGTCGGGCACGTTCGTATTAGGCACTGAGTTGCACAAGTGGCTCGGGGCATCGACCCACACCTCGCCTCTCAATGCAGGCAGCAACCGCCGCGACCACGGGGCGGAGCCTGTGCAGTTTGTCCTCCCGACGAATAATGAGATAGGTGATGAAGTGACCTACCCCGCATCGACATCGGGCGAGAACACCACCATCGCGGGCTTTGCACTCCTCGTGGACAAGGACAACACACTGCAGATAGACGCCCGCAATGATGAGGAGCGCGGCATCCGTCACATGCCCGAGCACACTCTCGGTCAAGGTACATATCTGGTGGGCGCGCCCAATCCGGCCAAGCATCTGAGCGCTCCGCAGATGATCCTCGTGGACATCGACTGGGAGTGGCCTCAGGAGACCACAGACATCCGTCTGGCCTATCCCGATTTTGTCAAGTGGATTTCTGATCCGACCAACTCAACTGACTGGCATCAGAATCAGAACTCTGACAAGGTGACCCGAAAATAACCTCAAACATAATATTTAGATTTATTCATAAAGTAAATTCCGAACGGCCTCACCGCGTGTGAGACCGGCACCGGCCCCCCGTAGCGACTACGCGGGGCCGCTGTATATATATATAATAGCGTGCGGAGTACGTCACATCTCCGCGCGTAGTTACGGATGTCCGCAGGTGGCCCATGAATGGGCGTATCCACTTACCCCGCCATGTGGCCCCTGAAAGGGTGTATCCACATACCCCGCAGGTGGCCCCTGAAAGGGGTCATGGCCTCGGTAGGCCCGTGCCTTGGCACGGGTATAAAATGATTATCAATTAATTGCGGCCCCCGAGAGGGGGTCGTAGATTACTCGCCAAGGCAATCCTGCACTCCACACGAAGATACATTACGAGGGAAATCCACGACCCCCTCTCGGGGGCCGCAACTTGTTGGTGGACAACTGATACCCCGGCCAAGGCCGGGGCCTACCAATGGCCACGACCCCCTATCGGGGGCCGATTCGGAACCTTTGGGGAAAGGGGGTGGGAGTACGTCGCAAACATCGCCGAACATCTCGGGATCACCCTTCCGGGAAAGGGCGTGCGGAGTACGCCGAACCATCATAACCCCACCCGCCGGAGCGAAGCGGAGGCGAGTGGGGAGAGATGGAAGTATGGCCATGGCGTCCGGCAGGGACGCCGAAACGATGAAACGGCCCGGCGACCTCTGCGGGCATCCCCATCCACGTGCCGAGATTCGGCGTCCCTGCCGGACGCCCGAGTATACATATCGCTAACCCCAATCGCCTACACTACGTTACGGCGAATGGGGTTAAGATGATTCGGCGTGCTCCTGCACGCCACAAGCACCAAATATCTGCAAGCCGCGCCCTCACATCTCCTTCCACCTCCATAGCACGCCCTAAAGGGGCATCGAGTCGGCGCCCTCGTCCCGCATGTGGCCCCTGAAAGGGGTCATGGCCTCGGTAGGCCCGTGCCTTGGCACGGGTATAAAATGATTATCAATTAATTGCGGCCCCCGAGAGGGGGTCGTAGATTACTCGCCAAGGCAATCCTGCACTCCACACGAAGATACATTACGAGGGAAATCCACGACCCCCTCTCGGGGGCCGCAACTTGTTGGTGGACAACTGATACCCCGGCCAAGGCCGGGGCCTACCAATGGCCACGACCCCCTATCGGGGGCCGATTCTGACACACCACAACACCCCTCGCGACGGGACTTTTGTACCTGCCACGACCCCCTATCGGGGGCCGTGGCCGGTACTCCATCCCACCCCCCTGCGTGTGGGGGAGGAAAATTTCACCCCGCCTGTCGAGGATGACGGGCGGGGTGATGGTGATGGGGTCTGTGACCCGCGCGGGGCCGAGATCAGTCCTGATACTTCTTGACGATGACGGTGGCGTTGTGTCCGCCGAAGCCAAACGAGTTGCTCAGGGCAGCGCGCACGGGGCGATTCTGTGCCTTGTTGAAGGTGAAGTTGAGCGTATAGTCGATGTTTTCGTCGTCGTCGCCCTCCTCGTGGTTGATGGTGGGGGGCACCACGTCGTTCTGACATGCGAGCACCGAAAACATTGCCTCCATGGCGCCGGTGGCACCCAGCAGGTGGCCGGTCATCGACTTGGTGGAGCTGATGTTGAGCTTGTGTGCGGCGGGGCCGAAGAGCTCGGTGATGGCCTTGACCTCAGAGATGTCGCCGACGGGGGTCGACGTGCCGTGGACGTTGATATAGTCGATGTCGTCGGGGGTCATGCCGGCATCCTCGAGGGCATTCTTCATGGCCAGCTTGGCACCGAGGCCCTCGGGGTGGGTGGCAGTGAGGTGATATGCGTCGGCGCTCATGCCGCCGCCGGCCACCTCGGCATAGATCTTGGCGCCGCGGGCCTTGGCGTGCTCGAGCTCCTCGAGGATGAGCACCACCGAGCCCTCGCCCATCACGAAGCCGTCGCGCGACTTGCTGAAGGGGCGCGAGGCGGTCTCGGGCGAGTCATTGCGGGTGGAGAGGGCGTGCATGGCGTTGAAGCCGCCCACGCCGGCGGGATAGATGGCTGCCTCGGCGCCGCCGGTCACCATCACGTCGGCCTTGCCGAGACGGATGAGATTGAAGGCGTCGATGATGGCATTGTTGGACGATGCGCAGGCCGAGACCACGCCATAGTTGGGGCCGTGGAAGCCATAGTCCATCGAGATGTGGCCCGAGGCGATGTCGGCGATCATCTTGGGGATGAAGAAGGGGTTGTATTTGGGACCCTGCTCCGCACCGTTGAGGGCAAAATATCCGGCTTCCTCCTCGAATGTGTGGAGGCCGCCGATGCCGGCAGCGACGATGACACCCACACGGTCCTTGTCGAGGGTGGGAGACTCGAGGATGTCTGAGTCGGCCACGGCCTGACGGGCTGCCACGAGGGCATACTGGGCGTAAAGGTCGAGCTGGCGCACCTTCTTGCGGTCGAAATGGTCGGCAGCGTTAAAGTCTTTCACCTCGCAGGCAAACTGAGTCTTGAACTTCGAGGCGTCAAAATGAGTGATGGGGGCAGCGCCGCTCTTGCCGGCCACGGCGTTGAGCCAAGTGGTCTCCACGTCGTTGCCGAGGGGCGTCAGGGCGCCGAGCCCGGTCACTACTACTCTCTTTAATTCCATCGGTTGATATTGGTGGTTGTTGCTGTATGTATTTATACCTAAATAAGGCCCCAACGCGCTTTGAGGCGTGTGGAGCCTTGGTGGGGTTGGGGCCGTGCGGCCGTGTGGGCGGGGTGGCCCGGCGGCTGCGGCGGCAATCCGGCCTGAATTACTTCTGCTCAGCCTCGATGTAGCTGATGGCGTCCTGCACGGTGCGGATGCCCTCGGCCTTCTCATCGGGGATGTTGATGCCGAATTCCTTCTCGAACTCCATGATGAGCTCTACGGTGTCAAGGCTGTCTGCGCCAAGATCCTTGGTGAATTCTGCGGTCTCGGTTACTTCGTTCTCGTCCACGCCGAGCTTGTCGACGATGATAGCCTTTACACGTGATGCGATTTCAGACATAGTAGTTTAAAGAGTTTTGATTAGTATTTGTCTTTGTTGGGGATCTGCTTACTCTCCCGGCCTGCAGAGTGAGGCGGCGGGATTTTTGCGCTGCAAAGTTAGTAAAATTTTTCATTTTTTCTCAACTTTTCATCATATAAAGTTGTTAACGGGGTGAAAATTCGACACCCTCCCTGCCAAAACCCCTAATAAATGGTCTGTTTCACGGACTGTTTAACACCCCTTAACACAACCATGAGGCCTCTGGGGCGTTATGAAGATGTGGCTCGCACCGTCAGGGTGCCGTCCACACATACGGATCGATGCAACAACAACGTTTCACACCACATATCAGCATGAACAAGTCAATCACCGCCATCGTTGCCGCAGGCGCGATGGCACTGCCGATGCTTCTCGGCTCGTGCGGCTCCGGCACAGGGGCCTCCGCCGACGGCTCTAAGGCCAAGGGCGTAAATACATTTACCGTCAACCAGTCGCTCTGCAGCGCCGAGCGATACTATAGCGTCAAGTCAGACTATGCCGACTCGGTCTATCTCACCGTGTCGGCCGGGGTGCAGTGGCCCGAGAAGTTTGGCAACGCCGACCTCTCCACCCTGCGCAGCCATCTGCTCTACCTGTCGTTTGCCGACTCGACCAAGAGCGTGGGCGACGCCATACTGGCCTTCGTGGGCGACACCGCGATGGTCGACCAGCTTGTCGAGGGGGCCGTGACTCCCGTCGACGCAGTCCCCGAGGGTGCAGGGGTGATATCATACTTTGCCAACGTGTCGACCACCGTCACCGAGCTCAACGAGCGCTATGTGACGTATAATGTGGTTACATCCTCCTATCTCGGGGGCGCCCATCCGATGGCTGCCCAGCGTCCGTTCACCTTCGACCTCACCACGGGACAGGTGCTGACGTTTGACAACATGTTCAAGCCCGGCACCACCGACGCCATCACCAAGGCCATCCGCGAGAGCCTCGGGGCGCAATACAACGTGTCGCCCGACGATCTGGAGCGTGCCGGATTCTTCGGCGGCCAGCCCGGCATGCCCGGACAGCCCTATGTGAGCGACGGGGCAGTGGTGTTCCACTACAATGCCTACGACATCGCTCCCTATTCGCACGGAGCCATCGATGTGCCTGTCTATCCCTATCAGCTCGACTCGATCATGACCCCCACCCTGCGCAGCCTGCTCGAGAGCGAGTTCTGACCCCGCACACATACCCACTCACACCATATCTCCCCACCTGTCCGCCTCGGCTGCGGCAGGTGGGGATTAATGTTATTATAATTAGGAGTATAGCCCGCCACGTGGAGCAAGATTGGTCCGTAAGGCGCCATTTGTCGCCAATTGTGCGACAAATGATTGTTTTTCAACGCCAAACAGTTGGATATATCACTCCAAATCGGTAAATTTGTATTTTAATCAAAACATTAATACTCTCTCAACTACACTACAGCGGCAAAAACAACATCAACTTCCGCCACAGACAAGACTGTTTTTTCTCAGACACGCCCCGTCAGCAGAGCGAAACCTTTATTTGTCAACAAGGACGCACAGAGTTGTCAACCTTCTGTACGAAACACAGTTACTACTTATGAATAAATTGCAAAGATTGATTCTCGCCATTGGCGCGGCTGTCGTCGTATCCTGTCAGAGCGACCCTGCCATCACGGTGCCCGACCGCAACGAGGAGTATGTCCGCAACTTCATCAAAGAGTTTGGCATCCCCGACCGCGACCATACATGGAACATGGCCACCACCGTCACGGCCACAGCCTCGGGTCTCCCGGCCGGGAGCAAGGTGTATGTCTATGACGAGATGCCCGGCACACAGGGCGCGCAGCTGGCCGCCACGTTCACCGGCGCCACATGCACCTTTGACTTCCCGGACGGACAGGACAACGCTTATATACAGGTGGCCGACGCCCGCGGGCGCATCGTCATCTCGGGGTCGCGCCCGGTGAGGGACGGCATGATCGAGATCAGCGCCGCTCCCGCCTCGCGCACCCGCGGCGACGGCATCCCAGCCGACATGGCACTGCTTACCCTCAACTTAGACAGCTATTTCGCCGGCATCTCCAACAAGAATATCGCCGCACAGTTCTGGGGCTGCGAGGAGAAGGATGTGCCCCGTCTGGCACAGATGAGCGACTTCTCATTTCTCATCAAGGACCCCTACATAGGGAGCCGCCCGTTCAACGATTCCTATTCGGGCATCCTCAAGGCCAACGATCCCATCCCCGACCCCGTGTGGGTGGAGGGGAACGGCGTGAGCCTCAAGACCCTGCAGTCGATCGTCGGACCCAAGGGAGTGTTCCACGAGAAGCTCGACGCCGACGGCGACTGCAACCTCATGAAATATTGGGGCGAACTCACCCCCGAGGACGGAGTGTGTTTCATCTCGGACGGCGGCGAGGTGGAGCTGGAATATTTCTATGGCTGCGGCACATTTCGCAACGTGCTGGGCTACTTCTTCTTCGACGACACCTACACACAGGCCGACATCATGCACGCCCCCAAGTATGTGTTCATCTACGAGGCCTCGCCGTGGCGCAACCTGCAGCGCTATGACCCAGACACAGACACATGGAGCACATTCGAGAATATCGGCAAGACCGAAAACGACCACAGCACATGGCAGTCGCTGCTGACCGACGATCCCGAGTCCTTTCAATACAACCAGTCGGGCATGCGCCCCTCTACAGACGTGGAGCAGTATAGCAAGCGCGAGAGTCTCACCGAGGCTAAACGCGCCTATTATGACAAGGTGCGCTATCGCGGATCCAACCACAAGATCATCTACTTCCCGCAGGTCAAGGACGCCTCGGCCCCACACGGCATAAAGGCCGACTACACCAGCCCCACCTACACTGTCCCCAAGGGCACCAAGATAGGCTTCTTCCTGATGAGCGACTCGTTCACGCCTCTCTACTTCGGCAAGAAGGGCACCATCGCCATGAACAAGATCCGCTTCTCACTGCCGTGGATGCACAAGGCCATCGGACAGGTGTTTGCCCGCGGCCACAACCTGTGCTCGGCCCTCGACTCCGATATCGACTCGCCGTGGTTTGTCACCTACAAGTGGGGCAACGAGTATATCATGGGCGTGGAGGACGGCACAAACAACGGTAGCGAGTCGGACCACGACATGAACGACATACTCTTCAAGGTGAGAGGCGCCGAGCCATTCCCCCGCAAGGTGAGGGACATGGGCTATAACGTCAACATGCAGACATGGATCGTGGCCTGCGAGGACCTCGGCAACACGTTTGACTATGACTTCAACGACATGATATTTGCCGTGAGCCATGTCAAGAACGACAACCCCGCCGAGGGCAACCGCCTCTATGTGACCCCCCTCGCCAAGGGTGGCACACTGCCGCTGAGACTCTGCTACAACGGCGAGCCGATAGACGGCGGCAAGTTCTGGCACGAATACTTCTCGGCCTCGGCCGGCACCGTGATCAATGCCAAGGGGGACGGCTCGACGGCAAGGTATCCCGAGGCGATCCTCGTGGACGCCAACGCCCCGGACGACTATATCCTCTCGCGCACCACATTCTACAACGGTCGCAGCAGCAGCATGGGAGGATTCTCGGTGGAGGTGTTTGACGGCGAGGGTGGCTCCAACCAAAGCTACACCGTGACACCTCCGGCCGTGGGCGACGCCGCCAGCAGCGTGCCGCAGATGATCCTGCTCCCCGTCACATGGTCGTGGCCGCAGGAGGGGGTCAGGATTCAGGAGGCCTACCCGCAGACCGAGTCAGGAGAGGGCGGGTTTGCCGCATGGGTGAGCAACCGCAGCCACACGCTGTGGGCTACGCTCAAGCCCGCCAACGCACTCCTGTTCAAGAACAACTGGGAGGGGATGCCCGTGCCCGAGGATATGCTCTGGAAAGACGAGTGATCCCACCACCCCCCTCATAAATTAAACGTGCCGGTATAGCCATCCTATACCGGCACGTTTATTTATGAAAGAGGAAAGACCCTAACATCTCCAAATCTCATTATTCCTATGAACGAAAAGCGGTTTGCGACATGTCGCAAACCGCTCCTCACGTTTCAACTATTTATTTATGAGAGCCTCAGAACCTGATTTCACAATCCGGTTAAGAGGACGAGGGATGTTATTTCGATGCCCTATGCGGGCATACTTTTATTTGTTCGTTCAATATTAGAACAAACTTAAAGCCGTTTTGACGGACAGCAATGTAAAAAAAGTACTTAAAAATTGATAAATTTTTCCCCGCTCCCCCCTCCGAGAGGGTGGAAGGGAGAGCAACCGAGTCAGGAGATGCGCGACCAGTCGCGTGTGCGTGTCACGAGCCGGGCCAGCTGACGGCGCAGCAGCGTGCCGTCAGGCCCCGCGAGGGTCGGGTCGGCGTCGAGCGTCTCAACAGCCTTGTCGCGTGCCATCTGCACGATCTGTCCGTCAGTGGCCAGATTGGCTATGTTGAGGTTGAAGGGCAGACCGCTCTGCTGCGTGCCCTCGATGTCGCCCGGGCCGCGCATGCGCATATCTGCCTCGGCTATCACGAATCCGTCAGAGGTGCGCGTCATGAGCTCGAGGCGCTGGCGCGTGGCGGCCGAGATCTTGCGGCGCGTCATGAGCACACAGTAGCTCTGCTCAGCCCCGCGCCCCACGCGCCCGCGCAACTGGTGGAGCTGCGACAGGCCGAATCGCTCGGCATTCTCGATGACCATCGTCGTGGCGTTGGGCACATTGACCCCCACCTCTATCACGGTGGTGCTGACGAGTATCTGAGCCTCGCCCGAGGCAAAGATGCCCATCTGATAGTCCTTCTCCTCGGGCTTCATGCGCCCGTGGACATAGGCCACTCGATAGTCGCGAAACGTCTCGCAGATGGTCTCATACCCCTCCTCGAGCGACTTGAGGTCGAGCTTCTCGTTCTCGTCGATGAGGGGATAGACTATATAGACCTGCCTCCCCATGCGCAGCTGCCGCCCTATGCCGCGATAGGTGTCATAACGGTTCTCGTCATAGCGCAGCAGGGTCTGCACCGGCTTGCGGCCCGGGGGAAGCTCGTCGATGACACTCACGTCGAGGTCGCCATAGACGGTCATGGCCAGCGTGCGCGGGATGGGGGTGGCCGTCATCACCAGCACGTGGGGCAGAGTGGTGTTCTTGGCCCACAGGCGCGCCCTCTGTGCCACGCCAAACCGATGCTGCTCGTCGATGACTATGAAACCGAGGTTGCGGAATCGCACACTCTCCTCGATGACGGCATGCGTGCCGATGAGGATGTGGAGCGACCCGTCCTCGAGCTGGGAATGGATCACCGTACGGGCCTTGGCACGCGTCGACCCCGTGAGCAGCTTCACGTTGACCCCCATCGGGGCCACGAGGCGCGAGATGGTCTCATAGTGCTGTGTGGCCAGAATCTCGGTCGGAGCCATGAGACAGGCCTGCGTGCCGTTGTCGAGGGCTATCAGCATGGTGAGGAGCGCCACGAGGGTCTTGCCGCTCCCCACATCCCCCTGCAGCAGGCGGTTCATCTGACGCCCGGTGGCCATGTCGGCCCTGATCTCGCGTATCACCCGCTTCTGCGCCCCGGTGAGGGGAAAGGGGAGAAAGTCTGTGTAGAACGTGTTGAAGTATCGGCCTATGCGGGGAAAGAAGAAGCCCGGCGTCTCGGCCTGACGCCGCCTGAGGCGGTTCTGTATGTCGAGCTGCAGATAGAACAGCTCGTCAAACTTGAGGCGCACCCGCGCCTTGTCGAGCAGTGCCGGGTCCGGAGGATTGTGTATCACCCTGAGCGCCTCGTCGAGCCCCATCAGCCCCATGCTCTCCACTATGGAGCGGGGCAGCGTCTCGGGCACGGAGCGGATGGCGGCGAGGATCTCCTGTGCCGCCACGGAGAATGTGCGCGACGAGAATCCCCGTCCGCGCAGCTGCTCAGTGAGGGGATAGACCCCGCGGCTCTCTATCCGGGCCGCCACAGCCCCGGGCAGGTCGATCTCGGGATGCACCATGCTCCAGCGCCCGTTGAACTCCACCGGCTTGCCAAACACTATATAATCGGTCGCGGTGTGATAATGCTCGCGCATCGCCTTGATGCGCTGAAACCACACCACCTCCATGAGCCCCGAGCCGTCGGAGAAAAGCCCCACGAGGCGCGTCTTGGCCCCCTCGCCCTGAACGGTGAGCGACACAAACCGCCCCCTCACCTGCACCGACGGCATGTCCGCGCCGGCAAAGTCGGCTATGCGGCGGATGGTGGAGCGGTCAATGTAAGAGGTCGGGAAGTGGTAGAGCATATCGCGATATGTGCGTATGCCCAGATTCTTCTCGAGCAGGTCGGCACGGCGCGGGCCAAACCCTTTGAGAAACTTTATGTCGGTGTCAAGGATGTCCGGCATCGCTCTCTATGCGCTCAATGTCTCCGGCATGGGTTATCTTGATATTGCGCGGGTCACCCTCCACGAGCCGCAGGGCCGTATAGCCGGCCGCCTCCATCACCGAGGCATCGTCGGTAAACTCGGGGCGCAGCGGCTGACGGTTGGCGTGGAGCAACTTGCGGGCGTCAAACAGCTGAGGGGTCTGCACGGCGCGATAGAGCGTGCGGTCCACCGCCCGACTGCTGCCGTCGGCCTCCACGAGGCGCAGCGAGTCGGTCACGGCCACGGCGGGGATCACCCCGTCGGCCCCGGGGAGGGCGGCGAGCAGCCGGCCGAACATGGCGGGGGTCACCATGGGGCGCGCCGCATCGTGGACGCTGATCCATCCCGCCGTGTCGGGGCTGATGAGGGCGAGTGCATTGCGCACGCTCTCGGCGCGCGACGCCCCACCATGGGCTATGGCCACGGGCACGGCAAACGAGTGGCGCTGACACAACTCGTGCCAGAAGTCGACCATCTCCGCGCTGAGCACCACTATGATGCGCGCGTCGGGAGCCGCCTCGCGGAGCCGCTCGATGGTGGTCATGAGCACCGGGCGCCCCCACAGAGGGCGGAATTGCTTGGGAAGCCCCGCGCCGTAGCGCGACCCGCTCCCTGCGGCCACTATGATATGGTAATTTATCAACATCTTGCGCAAAGTTACTAACATTCCGCGAGAATCCGCGAAATTCTCACTAACTTTGCCATGAACAAACCCCAAAATCCACACCTCTCATAGCCATGGCTCAGGAATATCCCGCACGCAGCAATCAGAAGCCCGAACACATCTCGAAGTTTGACCACGGCGGACGCATGCCCCCGCGCGACAACGACCTCGAGGAGGCCGTGCTGGGCGCGCTGATGCTCGAGAAGGACGCCTACACGGCGGTGTGCGACATCCTGAAGCCCGAGTCGTTCTATGACCCGGCCAATCAGAAGATCTATGCAGCCATCCAGAGCCTCGGCGCGGCGCAGAAGAGCATCGACATGCTCACCGTCACCGAGCAGCTGCGCCTGCAGGGTGATCTGGAGGGGGCCGGAGGGGCGCTGCGTGTGTCGGAGCTCACCTCGCGCGTGGCCTCGGGAGCCCACGTGGAGTTTCACGCCCGCATCGTGGCTCAGAAGTATCTGGCCCGCGAGCTGATCCGCTTTGCCTCGCAGATCGAGGCGCAGGCCTTTGACGAGACCAACGACGTCGACGACCTGCTGCAGGAGGCCGAGGGGAAGCTATTCGAGATATCGCAGCGCAACGTCAAGAAGGATGTGACGCAGATCGACCCGGTGATCAACGCCGCCATCGAGCAGATACAGACCGCCGCCAACCGCGCCTCGGGCCTCTCGGGCCTCGAGTCGGGCTATCACGAGCTCGACAAGCTCACCTCGGGGTGGCAGCGCTCAGACCTCATCATCATCGCCGCGCGTCCCGCCATGGGCAAGACCGCCTTCGTGCTTTCGATGGCCAAGAACATGGCCGTCAACTACAACATCCCCGTGGCGATATTCTCGCTCGAGATGTCCAACCTGCAGCTGGTCAACCGTCTGATACAGAACACCTGCGAGATCGAGGGCGAGAAGATCAAGTCGGGCCAGCTCTCGC
>CAZAWC010000021.1:0-27548 GCA_964488595.1 uncultured Staphylococcus sp.
CGGTGAGCACCACCTCAAGAGCGCTTTTGTGCTCTTTTTCGTGCATGTCCACGGGGATGCCTCGTCCATTGTCTGTGACAGTGATGGAATTGTCGGCATTGATGGTGACATCTATATGTGTGGCAAATCCGGCAAGTGCCTCGTCGATCGAGTTGTCGACGACCTCATAGACCAAATGATGGAGGCCCTTGGCGCTGATATCACCGATATACATGGCCGGGCGCTTGCGGACGGCTTCGAGTCCCTCCAGCACCTGAATATTTGACGCGCTGTATGACTCTTCTCTCTGCTTGTCTGTTTCTGACATATTTATCTATATTCTTTCTATCTGCTGTGATGAAAAGCCGGGCTCTGGTGAGAGGCCCGCGAGTATGGGGAGAGGGAATTTTTCAGCTACAAAATTACTAAAAATTATCCACCTGCGCAAATCCCGAAGTGGCTAATCTCAGCTAATCTCCGAGGCTCATGCATCGGCAGCCATCACCTGCGAGAGACGGTGCTCGAGGTCGGTGGAGCTGAGCCTCTGGTGGAGTGTGCCGCGATGTGCCACCGAGATATTGCCGGTCTCTTCCGAGACGACGATGGCAAACGCGTCGGTAGCCTGTGAGATGCCGAGGGCCGAGCGATGACGCAGTCCGAGCGCACGCGGGATGTTACGGTCATGGCTGACGGGCAAAATACATCCGGCGCTGCGGATACGGTCGCGGTCTATGATCATGGCTCCGTCGTGGAGCGGTGAGTTTTTGAAGAAGATGTTTTCGATGAGGCGCGAATTGATGTCGGCATCGATTATGTCACCGCTGCGCTCGAACGATTCCAGCGACATTTCCTGCCTTATCACTATCAGCGCTCCTGTCTTGGTCTTGGCCATGTTCATACAGGCATATACGATAGGGAGCACATATTTGCGGGTATCGGCGCGGTCGTTTCGTTTGTCGTGGACGAAAAGCGCCTTCAGAAACCGCCACCGTTTATGGTCGCCCAACTCGACGAGAAACCGTTTTATCTGGTCCTGAAACAGTATCACGAGCACAAGGAGACCTATACCCATGAACTGGTCGAGGATTGTGCCGATGAGCTTGAGCTCGAGTATCTGGGAAGTAAGCACCCATACGACGATGAAAGCAAGGACTCCGAAAAATATGTTGATGGTGCCGCTCTCCTTCATGATGCGATAGAGGTAGAATAGGAGCAAAGCCACTATCGCTATGTCGAATACGTCACGAATACCGAACTGATCCAATGGTGTTGAGTGGGGTTTAAACTGTTGATTATAATGTGGATTGCATATAGATCCTGACTGTCTGCGCAGCCTCCGCGGGGTCGTGGACCCTAAGGATTGAGGCTCCACGCTCGAGGGCAAGAGTGTTGACCGCTACTGTGCCCGGTAGCGCTTCGTCGGGCGTGATGTTGAGCAGACGGGTGATCATGGACTTACGCGAGACACCTATGAGCAGTGGCGCGTCGAGCTGGCGTCTTATCTCGCCCAGATCACGGAGCAGCCGGTAGTTTTGTTCGAGGGTCTTGGCAAATCCGAAGCCCGGGTCAACTATTACGTCCGCCACACCCATGAGCCGGAGGGTGCGCAGCTTTTCAGACAGTGCTCGGATCACTTCGGCTGTGACGTCCGTATAGTCCGTGTGTTGCTGCATGGTGGCAGGGGTGCCACGCATGTGCATCATGATATATGGTGTTCCGAGGGTAGCAACCGTCTCAAACATATTCGGGTCAAGGTCTCCCCCCGAAATATCATTTATAATAGATGCCCCGTAGTCTTTGACAGCGGCTTTGGCCACCTCGGCCCTATAGGTATCCACTGATACCGGAATCTCCGGGGCTACTTCCAGCGCCGCTTCGAGAGCGGGTCTGAGGCGGTCAATCTCCTCTGCCGGTGTGGGAGCTACGGACCCGGGGCGGGTGGAGCATGCACCTATGTCGATGATGTCGGCGCCTGAGTCGGCAATCTTACGGACTGCAGCGCGAAGGTCACTCCCTGCCATTCGCGACCCGGCATAGAAAGAGTCAGGCGTGACGTTGAGAATGGCCATAACAAGCGGCTTGTCAACAAGCCATAGCCGACCTCTGATATTTAAAGAAAATGGTGTGAACATCGCACTGCGAAATTACACATTTTTCACAATATGGTCAAATGAATTTTTTGAAAAAAATAATCTGCGAAAACTTGTGTAATTCGAAATCTCTGTCTATCTTTGCAGCCTAACCGTCCGCCACCCTTTTGGACGGACATAAGCCATCAATCAAATCTGTTAGATCAGAATCCGCTATGAAAGCGATCAAGACACGTATCAAAATCCTATCAGTTGCCGACCGTGGAGGTTCGGGAGGATTATAGCGTGTCTGTACACACATCCCCTACACACTTGTTCCTCTGAATCCACCGCGAAGCGGTAGCCGTCACTCTTGCTGTGGCAGCCCGGAGTGTGTCGTTATGACACGATCCCTCCGCATGGCCGCGGCAGATGATGCACGCGTTCTTTGACATGCTGGTTATTTAGGGTAATGAAACGTTCCTGCCCTCTTACGGGCCCCACCTCTCTCCCATTCTATACACTAACCTTCAAAAAAACAGATTGAATATGGCAACAACATCATACATTCCTCAGATCGTAGACCTTTTCTTCACACCTTATTGCCCCGGCTGGGAGCTTGCGCTCAACGAGCCGGCTCTCGAGCTGATAAAGCCGAGGCGCCACTACATCATTCCCTCCAACATGAGCCACATCGCAGTGAAAATGACATGTATCCCCGATCCCAAAGCGACGGAGCGCGGACGGCGCTCGCGGAAGACTTTTTTCGTAAATATCTGCGATGAAGTGTGTCACACAGTGGTGGCATCACGCTCTTTGATGGTGGATCTGTCGCCGGGCAGTGATGCCACAACGTTTCGTGTCGACATCCCGATACGCAAGTCAGACGTGGTGGCTTTCCGTCGATACATGGTCAGGGTTGTCCCTAACGATGATCGTGAAAATGAACTTATAGCCGAAGAACTTCTGTTCGTGCCCATGAGCAAGGATTTCATGCCGAGCAAGTTCTATACCGCCCGTGAGGCGTGGATCGTAGACCGTGCTTCGGAGTCTGGTGTTGGCAAACTGCGTGAGTGCACCGCGGCAATCAGGCAATATGAGTGCCACTATGTGAAATTCCTGCTGACGGATAATCTCTCCATCTCCTGCGGCAAACAGATCGAACTTACAGCCCAGATAGACACTGACCGCGGCTCATTCGAGCGAGAAGTGACTCTGCGGGATCTATCCGTTGCATCCGAGTCCACTGACGGACCGAAACAGATGGAAGCTACCACATATTTCGCATCTTGGGAGAGTGGAGATCTTGTGAGGATCAAGCTCAAGGTCCTCGGATATGTGGTGGCGTCGGCGGTTTTCTCGTTGGACGGCATCGACCGCGAAGGGAGCCTTAAAGAGGATGAATTGGCCCGTATCCCCGACCGCGATTCCACAATTGAGGACGAAAGGACAATGATCATCGAACGTGCCAAGCGCTGGGAGGTAGAGTCGTTGGGTGTGACGGCCTATGACCCCGACGCCACTCCGGCCGAGCCATTGACCGCCACGCGGAAGATCGAGGAGATGATAGGGCTTGAGACCGTGAAGGAGAAGATCCGATCCTACACCGCTATGCACTCGTTCTTCACACGACGGGCCGAACTGGGGCTTAATGTGAAGTTTCCTCCGCTCCATGCCATGTTTCTCGGCTCGCCCGGAACGGGAAAGACCACCGTGGCTTCACTCATGGGTCAACTTCTCAAAGAGAAGGGGCTGTTGTCGAGCGGCCATGTGGTGAGGCGCGAATGTTCCGGACTGGTAGGACAGTATTATGGCGTGGAGTGTACGAAAACTCTCGATGCCATCAACGAGGCTCAGGGAGGCATATTGCTCATCGACGAGGCCTATCAGCTGATCAATCCTCACGACGAGAAAGATCCTGTCAGAAGGGTTATCGACACTCTCATCACACACCTTTCCGATGAAAGTAACCGCGACTGGATGCTGATCCTCTGCGGGTACACGAAAGCTACACTCCGAGTGCTCCATTCCAATCAGGGTCTGGCTTCAAGAATCCCAATGTCAAACATATTCATGTTTGAGGACTTCACCCCTGACGAACTGATGAAGATTGCCCTCAAATATTTTGACGATAATCAGTTCATCCTCACTGAGAGGGCCGGACTGAAACTAAGAAGCAAGATCGAGACCGACTATGCCCGGCGCGGACGTGGATTCGGGAATGCCCGATATGTGATGACTATGATCGAGACACGCATCATCCCGTCTCTCGCTCAGCGGGTGGAATTTCTGAAAGACGCTGACGTCATGGCTCTGTCCACGATAGAGCCCGAGGATATTCCTGCCATCGACTGTGAGATCGAAGTGAGGCTCGACCCTACCGAGCGCCCGGACTTCATTGATTATTGAGAGCTTCTTTGATCGCCGGAGCGCAAAGTCAGTTCCACCACCTCAGGCCATGCTCCGATGCGGAAAGCGAGATTGCTGCCTATGCCTGTGCTCACGAATAGCACGCGGTTGCCTTCGCTATACTTCCCTCCCCACTCTTTGTAGACGAAACGCGACGGCGACAGGCGACCGAGCTTGAATTGCATGGCGTGGGTATGGCCTGAGAGTGTCAACGGGATGTCTGTCTGCGGCAGTATCTCGCGACGCCAGTGTGTGGGGTCATGGCTCAGGAGGATCTTGAATATGTCTGGCGGGAGGCCACGGGTAGCTTTCTTAAGGTCGGCACGCGCGGGGAATGGCGGACGGCCGTCATTTTCCACGCCGACCATTGCAATCTCGTCTGTGCCCCGGCGGATGATGGCGTGTTCATTGAGCAGCAGTCTCCACCCCATGCTTCGTTCACGTGCGCACAGAGATGCCGATGCCTCGGTGGCACCTCGTGAAGATGAATATTTGACATATCGGCAGTAGTCATGATTACCCAGTACCGAGAATATCCCGTCTTTGGCCTCGAGACGCGACAACTCGGGGATAAACTCGTCAATCTCCGTGGGACGGAGATTGACGAGATCGCCCGTGAATACGATTGTGTCAGGGGTGAGTGAATTGACGCGCTCCACGATCTTTCGCACCGTGTCGGGCGACCTGTGATAGGTGCCGATATGAAAATCCGACAGTTGCACCACCTTGTAGCCGTCAAATGCGCGCGGGAGCTGAGGGAAGCGCAACTCGACACGTGTGACGGTGACGATCCGCCACCCGTATAGAAGACCGAAAAACGACAGTGTCATCACCATGAGTGCTATAGCGAGTCCTCCGTAATAACCGAGAGGTTTGGCATAAGGGAATATGCCGTGAGTGCTCTCTCCCAACCATGATACGAGGGCAAAGAGAGCCTTGGGTAGTGCGACTCCTAAGAGCAGTGCCGTAAAGACATTCATGACCCCGGTATTGAACCGCTTCCAAGCCAGAGCACAGACCGCAAGGATGGCAAACAGTATGGAGGGTATCCAGTAGATGACACTCCACACTGCCCCACCCCCGCGGACAAAAGTCTGCCAGATATAAAAGTCGGGCGCGAGGATGCCGATGGCTACAAGCAGAATAACATAGAGCATAGCTTCAGGCGAAATCCGGGATCATATTGTCATGAGACTTCCGGGCCGATGTCAGAAGTTGTAGGCAGCTCCAAGAGCTATTGACCCGTTGCCGAAGACATTGTGCGGAGCGTCAGCCATGATGCCGCGTGTCCATAACATCATCTGGGGCGACATCGTCAGCTCGAATCGGCGAGCCACTCTCCAACGACCCTGAAGGCCCATATGGAACGCTGCACCTACGGTGTTGTCCCTGAGGTTGCTCCAGCCCAATCCTACACCTGCCAGGCCAACGAGGTTGAAACGATCAGAGCGGGTGCCTGTAAGCACGCGGGTGAGGTTGAGCATATAGTCGGCTCCGAATGTCTGAATATCTATGGGGCGGTTGTGGAATCTGATCACTTTGGCCTTGTCATAGTCAAAGAACACCTGCATGCCGCTGAAATCGCTCATCCATCCACCGATAGCCACATTAGCCTGCCACGACACATTGCCATAGCCGAGTGCCTCGGTGAAAAATCCCGGAGCGACAGACACCGATGCATAGAGGTCGCCTATGCCTTCGGCCTCGTCATCCTCATCCTCCTCACGCACCGACGGGTAGCGAACGTGTCGTTTGCTCTCAAGTTTGTATGTGAGGCCGGCCATAGCGCGAAACTCGGGTGTAAGGACATGGGTGTATTTGGGGATCTTGAGCACCTGACACTGAGGCTCGAGGACGAGATCCACGGCATCCGAAAGTCGGATAGCGGCCTGTAAACCTACACGGGGACCCCATACGAGACGGTGAGTACCTGCATTGTAATAGGCTGCTCCGGCTCCGACGCCGATGAACGCACGCATGTCGAACACGCGATCAGGGTCATAGCCTATGGCAAGAGATGAGAGGCTGGCCATATAGTCTGCCGTACCTCCGATATATCTGTATATCTTCTGTGACTGATATATCTCGCCATCCACTCCAAGACGCCATGCACTGACAGGAGTGTACCACTTGCCCACGTTGAACGAAGATGCTATCGCCGTGACCCAACCGCCTGAACGGAGGAATGTGCCTGCAGTCATTGACATGAACAAGTGACGGCCTTCGTTGTAGAGCGAGTCCTCGAGCTGACGGAGGGCCATATTATACTCGCGTGTGCTGCGTGTGCGATAGACGAGGCCGAGGCTCAACGAAGGCACCAGCGACAGCGACTTGCTGGTGCCGCTGGTGAGTTGCTTGCTGAAAAATCTTACCTGCGGCTCCACGTATATGCCCACGTTCTGCGACACGTTGAATATCTCCTGAAACGCCACATGGAGTCCCGGGAAAAATTTCTTCTTGTGCTGTGAGATATATGCAGCCGTGACACCCAGCGCAAGGTTTGACTCCACCTTACGGTCTAAATCATAGCCGCTGAGTGCGGAGTTGAGATTGAGCATGTAGTCGGCATCGACCATCGTGTCCCACTGCTTGACTCCATCGCTTGTCTCCTTGAGATAGCCTCCTCCGAGTTGCAGACGGAGGCCGGATGAAGCGGTCCACCACTTGCCCACATGGGCCGACAGCTGCGGCGTGATGCGGTGAGTGAGATCAGTGGTATTGCTGCCAAGAGCCGCCAGCGACCCCGACACACCCCAAAAGAGGTTGTTGCGAAACATCTCGTTGATAAACATAGAGTTGTCGACATGCGAGTTGCCCCGTCCGCCATTCAGACGGTAACCTAAGCCGATGAGTGCCTGTACCTGCCAGTCATATTTGTGCCACGAGGTCACCCCGTCCAGTGCATCCGTATAGAGGCCGAGTCGGGGCTCTACGAAGAAATATGTGGTGCGGTTGAGATAGAGACGCGGCTGGATGCCGAAGTGGATGCCGCCGGCGGGCTTGAATCCCGAGTGCTTGCTATGCACACCCATCACCTCACCGCCTATGATGCCGAGCATCTCGAAACGGCGCCTGGAATTGTCGCCGCGCAGCAACGACGAAATATTCATCATATAGTCGGCAGAGAGGCCGGCAAATGTCGTCGACGAGCCATGCTCTCCCTTATTTCGGCCATAGGCCAATCCAAGTCTCCATCCGTGGACCGGTGTGATCCAGTCGCCTACAGAAGCGTCAAGCCTGAATCCGCGGTTGAACAAGCCCAGACGGTCGGGCTCGGCACGCATCCATGACGGACCTCCGTCCAGTGTCAGATAGAGTCGGTCACCGAATTTCTTATGATCGAATGTGCGAGCCGGAGCAGGACGTTGCAACACATAGTCAAGCGCGTTAAACGTAGAATCATTTTCGGACGCCACGGCAGCAGACACACGAGTGGTGCCCATGCCGAACATAACGCCGCATATAAGTAATATGATTTTTTTCATGTCTGAGATTACCTGTAGTAAATGAGTCTTACTCTACATCTTCGAGGAGTTCTATGAGGTCGCCGTCCACCTTGGCCACCTCTCGGAGCTCGGGTTTGAGCCTGAAGGCATTTTCAAGATGGTTGAGGGCAGCCATATATTCGTCCACGCGATTGGCGGCGATTGCTTTCAGATATTCCTCCTCTGCCGAGTCGCCGAGTTTCTGAGCCTTGCGCCATGCCTGATCATTGGCCTTGACGGCAAGAAGCATCACCACCTCATTGACGGGCGATTCGGCAGAGACCTCCTGCATCGCCTGCTCATATCGTCCGTTGAACACGTCGGTATAGAGCTTGGCTTTGTGGAAGCGAGGATCCGAATCCGGGAGGAGTGCGGCCAGCGAATCGGCTTCCTGATAGCGGTATGTTGCCAGACAGGCTGCTATCTGATTGAGCATAGCCTCTGAAGGTATCTTTTTTGCTCCGGGGGTCAGGAAGGGTGCGAGTATCTCGGGGTCAGGCTCACCTTTGGCAAGCTGTATGGCAGCGAGGTCGCTGGCAGCCACGAGAAATTTGGGGTGTACCTCAAGTGCCTTGCGGATTATCTTCTCACGCTCAGCCTGATCATGAGACGGATTGCGGTAGAGTCTGAAAAACTCAAAACGCGACAATGAGGCGGGATTTTCCTTGTAGACTTCGGCTATCTCATCGTCCGAGAGATAGCGGTATTGCGAGGTGACAAACTCGTAGCTCACCCTACGCAGACGCGGCAGGTAGGTGGCTGCGATGACGTCAGCATAGAACGGCAGTCGCTGGATGTTGATGGACTGGCGGTTGGGGTTATCGGGATAGCGCTCCACGATGTTGGCCACCATCTGTGCCTGCTCCATCAGTGAGTCTGCGCGCATCATTTCGATAAGCGGCTCCCAAGTCATAACCTTGGCATCGGCCGATGTCTCAACATACTTCTTGGTTGTCTCCGAGAGGTTGCTGTAGATAAAGTCGAGGGCCGATTTCATACGGTCGCGCGCCAGCTCGAGGTTGGTCTGATAGTTACCTTCAGGCGAAGCCGTAGTCGAGATCGAGAAGCTCTTGAGGGCGGCGTCGGGATTGTTCTCCACCTCATGGAGCTGGGACAGAAGCCCCTCCATCTCCTGTCGGTTGTTGCCTTGGTTTATGTCGAGCTTAGAACGGCCGACAGCAAACGTCAGCATCACGTCGCCACGGGTGTCGCGAAGCTGCATCTCCGGTGTGGGCCAATAGGCGGAGTCCGTGACTTCAGACCCGAGCAGCGAGTATCTGAAAAATCTGAGCGGGTTTACCACTCCGCGGGCTATCGTCGTGGTGTCACGATAGAAAACGTTATTATAGTTTTCCATAGCCATGAGCATATCCACGCGGAAGTCATCGCTCGGGCGTGCCACCCATATCGAGTCGAAATAAGTTATCACAGCGTCGCCTTTGCCATGCTCTTTACTCCTGACTTCGGCAAATTTCGACAGAGGGTCGGCATTCTTGTCCCAGTCATACATACGCTCCTGAGTGATGGCATAGTTTCTTCCGTCGAACACAACAGGCTTCATGTATGTCAGCTTTCCGGTGGTGACGTTCAGCAGTTCGGGCTGGATGATGAGGCGAGTCGAAGAACTGAACAATCGGTGTGGCACCTTCACTCTGGTCTTGACGGTGAGATGATTGCCTTTCACCTCTATATCCGTAGGCTCGGGGGCCACAACCTTGAGTTTACCCTTGGCCTTCACAAGCACTTCGTCGAGAGTTATAGATGAACGGGCCATCCTGACGTCAATGGTCAGACGTCCTTCTACGGGGACCTCTGTGTCCTCCGATCCAAGAATAGAGAAGAGGAGCTTGCCATCCGAGTCGACAACCACGAGATACTTTCCCTCCTCGTTGGTCATGGCGAGCAGTTTGTCATCCTCTACATTATATATACAGACACCCTGCATAGGCTCGCCCGAGGTATTGGTGACTATACCTCGCACGTTGATATCCTTCGCTAAGAGTGCGGGAGCCGTCATCACAGCGGCGCCGACAAATGTGGCGCGCAATATTTCAGCTAATTTCATCAGTCGGCAGATTATTTAATGAGATAAGTAAATGAAACCCCTACCCTCGGCACCGGAATCCACTTGGACAAGTTGGGATTAATGGGCTCAGGGTCATAAGTCCTGTGCTTCTTGCCCCTCGCTTTGCCGAGGCCTACCCCGGCTGTCAGTTCGAGATTCCAGTGGCGCGACAGCACGAAGTCATATCCATAGTCGAGCCCGAACGAGATGAGATCCCCCTTCCAGCAACGGTCCTTGATCTGGATGTCAAAGAGCACTGCGGTGAAATTGACACCTATGAAATTGCGTGCCATAGGGCGGTTGAGCCAATAGCGCACAGAGGGAGAGAAGTTCATGTTTTTGAGCCTGACATCAGACATCAGAGGGTATTTATTGAACGGCGACCCTCCGACAGTGAAGTCGAGTGTGACACGACGCGACAAGCGGGTCTCGAGCGAGAGATTTGGCGACGCGGCCACCCACTCGAGAGCATTGGTGCGTAATGCCACTCTCTGGGCTTTACAGTGCTGTATCCCTATCGCGGACAGCAGTAAGATTAAAAAGCAAATTCTTCTTATCATGTCGAAACTATTGGAAACATTTTGACACCTTGACAGGTGTATGAATACTATTTTTAGACAAGATGTAGTGGTCAGTGTGTTGTATTATTCGGCGCTATGTGAGTTCCTCTATCTTGGCGAGCCCCGTTGCGAGGGCAAAGATGGTGAGACCCGCCGGGGAATGAATCTTCAGTTTGGCGGCGATGTTGCGCCTGTGTGTCATCACCGTGTTGACCGATACATTCATTGTGGTAGCGATCTCTTTGTTTGATAATCCCTTTACGATCAGTTTTATCACATCTTTCTCGCGCGGGCTCAGGTCCTGTCCCTTCTGCTCTGCCTGCTGAGGCGAAAGGTGAGACCTGACTTTGCGGCATATTTCCTGCGGTGAGTCAAAAATAGACACCACCTCGTCAAACATCGCCGTCACTGACTGTGGCATGACACCCGATGCCACGCACAGTTTTCGCACGGGACCCTGACATTTGGCGTAGTTATATATATCCGTCACCACCACGGCAGGGCTGTCGGCTCCGTTGATCCACGGCCCGCGGCTCAAAGCTATCCCGGGCATCGACGAAAGTATGCCGGAGATCCCCTCTGCTATCACGGGCGATGCGAGCAATATCCCTACGCGCTGCTGTCTCATCTTGATTCCCGTGTGTTTTCAATCCGCCGGAGCATGGGGACGAGGATCAGGTTTTCCACATCAGAGTGCACCTTGAGATCTGCCTCACAGTTGTAGATGTCTACAAGTGCATCATACATCCTGTATGGCACCGAGGTGGTGTAATATCGGAGTATGATGTTCTTGAGCTCATTGAGTTTATCCTCCACATCGTGGTCGTGATGTTTCACAAAGGAATCTACCGAGTAGCCGGGGCTGTCATTCGAGTCCATAAGCTCTCTGACATAGGGGAACAGCACTGACTCCTCATAGCTGAAATGATTCTCGACCGACTTGATATAATCGTCGAAATATTTCACAAGGATGGGGTTGATATCCGCGTGCGCAGGATCGAGAGCCTCTATGAGATTCTTGCGAATGTGAGGAAACTTATAGGCCAGATAATAGTCGTGTGAGTTGTGAAGGAAGCTGGACACCTCAAGCGGACTGCTGCTGAGCATGAACGATTCGTCAATCTCCTCTGTAAGGATAAAGTTGACTATCAGCAGGAACGCATCAGGGTTGATGCCCGATGCGATGCAGAGCTCGCTGATGGTCTGATCGCCAAAGCCGAGCGGAAGTGAGAATCGGCTGAGCACGGACAGTATGTCATAGTCGGCCTCTATGAGGTCGGCTACGCTGTCCGTGCCGCTGAAATGTCGCTTCGAAATTATCGCCACAACTCCGTATGTTGATTACTCGGCTTCTTTTTCTGCCTCGGCATTGCCCTCCTCATCTTCCTTGGCGGGGGCAAAGTCGGTGATACCGGCTGCTATCAGGATATTATACCAAGAGAGGAGCTTCTTGATGTCGGTGGTATAGACGCGCTCGCGGTCAAACTCGGGGAGGATCTCGCCAAAGTATTCACGGATCTCAGCGTCCGTGCCTATGGCCTTCACATCCACCTGCTTGCCTTCAGCCTTTGTCTTCACGGCCTCGAGCACGTTTCCGAGCAGAGTGTCCTCTCCGTCCTCGGTATAAATGGAGATGTCGCCCAGCGAGATCACTTTGTCGTGGGCATAGGCGGGTGTACGCTTGCCTGTGGCAATAGCCTCGACGATGAGCATGTTTTTACCGCGGTTCACCAGACGGTACAGACCGGGGCGACCGGCAATCGAAAGTATATTTTTAAGCATAGTCCAAATAATATAGTTGATGTTGACAATCGGTGGAGATTGGGCCCTCGGCGGACCCCCTGCCACAAAAAGGCTGTAAAGTTAGCTATTCCTCTGCAAACTTCAAACAGTAGCTGCTATTTTTCTGAAATCTGTCTCAACGCCCGCGCCAGTTGATCAGGGCATGACGTGCCTTTCCCTCGGCAGTCTATACCCTCGAGGCGGGATATCACCTCCTCGGCAGTCATCCCCTTGACAAGCGCGCCTATCCCCTGAAGGTTGCCGTGGCAACCACCCGTGAAGTTGACTTCAGTCACAGTGCCGTCTACTACTTCTATCTCGATATTTTTTGAACAGACTCCGCAGGGAGTAAAGTTATATTTCATCAAAAATCAGTGATATGTGAAAATTCGGTGCAAAGTTACGAAAAAAATCATTTACTCTACAACACGTTGACAGAATAGTTAATGAGGCTGCGTCAACTTTTTGACACAGCCTCATTCAGGAGGTTCCTAGCAGAATCGAACTGCTGTAAACGGTTTTGCAGACCGGTGCCTAACCACTCGGCCAAGGAACCATTTCCGCGAGCCCTTTCGGGTTTTGCGTTGCAAAGGTATGGAGTTTTTTTGGATTGTGCAAATCTTTTGACAGATTTTTTCAGAATATTATTTGGATCAGCCGAAAAGGCACTTTTCTACCGCTTATTATATAAGGTGTGCGAGATTTGTTGTAATTTTGTGTCATGTTTAGCACGGACCACAGACGATGTGCCCGTGCACGCACCAACGTCAACAGGATACAATGAACGACTCATCGGTCCTCTATGAGGACAATCATATAATAATCATCAATAAGCTCCCCGGCGAGATAGTGCAGGGCGACAAGACAGGCGACACTCCCCTATCGGAAGATGTCAAAGCGTGGATCAAGGCCAAATATGCCAAGCCGGGCAATGTGTTTTGCGGAGTGGTGCATCGGCTTGACCGTCCTGTGGGAGGGCTGGTGATTTTTGCCAAGACCTCCAAGGCACTTGCCCGTCTCAACGACATGCTGCGCGAGGGCAAGATCACCAAGAAGTATCTCGCTCTGACCCGCAACCGGCCGCCGCGCGATGCCGACCGACTGACCGGTTGGCTCACTTCGACCGAACGCAACAATAAAAGTTACCTCTCTCCCGTGGCCCGCGATGGCGCCAAGCAGGTTGCTCTCTCTTACCGGCTGTTGGGCTCGTCCGACCGCTACCATCTTCTCGAAGTCGAACTTGAGACCGGGCGCAAGCATCAGATAAGGGTGCAGCTCGCCTCTATCGGTTGTCCTATAAAGGGTGATCTGAAGTATGGTGACAAGCGCAGCAATCCTGATGGATCAATCTCCCTTCAGGCCCACAGGATACAGTTCATTCACCCTGTCTCCGGAAAGAAGATTGACGTTTGTGCTCCACTACCTGAGGATAATCTGTGGCAATCGTTCGCAGAGACTGTGCGTCAAAACGATATGACTGATGCTGAGGATTGATGTGGGGAAAGTGCTCGCCGAGAGGGCTCCCGGCGCTGCGAGATTGATGCCCCGATTCATGGTGAGATGGCTTGAGCAGTTTATCTGTCAGGACCGACTGAACGATCTCCTCGCCAAGGGTGAAGGACTCGAGGGGTGCGATTTTGCGGATTCTGTTCTCAAGAATCTTGGCATCTCCTATGAAGTCATCGGTAACACCCATACGCCACATCGGCATGTGATATTCGCCTCAAACCATCCTCTCGGAGGGCTCGACGGACTGGTGCTGTGCTCGATGGTGAAGCGCCTCTATCACGATGGCAATATGAAGTTTATAGTCAACGATCTGCTGACCTATGTCGAACCTATGCGGACGGTTTTCATAGGAGTCAACAAGCACGGAGCGCAGAGCAAAATGGCGGCAGAGGCTATAGACCGTGCTTTCGAGAGCGACGAGCCTATAGTAATGTTCCCTGCCGGACTCTGCTCGCGGCGAGGTGACGACGGGACCGTGAAAGACGTGGCATGGAACAAAATGATAATAAACAAAGCAATTTCGTCACGCCGGGACATAATTCCGTTGCATTTTAGTGGTGAGAATTCATCATTTTTTTATAAATTTGCACGTCTCAGAAAACGGCTCGGCATCAGATTCAACCTCGAGATGGTAAGACTGCCGCGCGAACTGGTGCTCAACGAGGGCGCGCGCTTTACCGTCACGATCGGCGACCCTGTGGCTTGGACTACCCTGTCGGGCGGCAGGAACGCACTTGCCGAGGCTGCCGTTCTGAGAGATAAAGTGTATTCACTTCAAGGCAATAAGCGCGACAGATGATACAACCAATCATTGAACCTGTAGATACGGCATCCATCAGAGCCGAGCTGACACCGGACCGACTGCTCCGCCACACAAACAAAGGGGGAAATCTCATCTATGTTATAGATGCCCACCAGTGTCCGGCTACAATGCGCGAGATAGGGCGCCTGCGCGAGGAGTCGTTCAGGGCAGCCGGTGGAGGCACGGGCAAGGAGGTGGATATTGACGAGTTTGACACGATGACTCCCCCCTGCCGTCAGCTCATAGTGTATGATCCCGAGACTCAACTCATACTTGGAGGCTACCGCTTCATCATAGGGCGCGACATCAGATTCAACCCCGACGGATCGCCGAGAATCGCCACGAGCCACATGTTCGGATTCTCGCCGGAGTTTATCGAGCGTTATCTCCCCTACACCATCGAGTTGGGACGATCGTTTGTTAGGCTCGAATACCAGTCGTCGCAGGCCGGGGCCAAGGCTCTCTTTGCCCTCGATAATCTGTGGGACGGTCTTGGAGCACTCACGGTGATATATCCCGAGATCAGATACCTCTTCGGCAAGATGACCATGTATCCCGGCTATCCCATGAAAGGGCGTGACATGATACTCCATTTCCTCCATAAATACTTTCCTGATCCGGACAGACTCGTCGTCCCATTCAGTGAGATAGAGACCGGCTACGATTCGCCGGAGATGAGAGCACTCTTCACGGGTGAATCGTTCAAGGAGGATTATAAGATTCTCAATCATGCCGTCCGTGAACTTGGCTTCAACATTCCTCCGCTGGTCAATTCATACATGAGTCTGTCGCCTACCATGAGAGTTTTCGGCACGGCCATTAACGATGAGTTTGGCGACGTGGAGGAGACAGGTATATTCTTTGCCATCTCCGAGATATTTGAGGAGAAGAAACAGCGTCACATCGGCACATATAGCCCTGAGCGTGAGCGTGCCGAAGGGCAAGAACTATAAGAAGAAACAATAAATCAAAACACCTATATAATATTATGAAACAGCGTATCCTCGTCACCGGTGGCACCGGGTATATCGGCTCGCATACCGTCGTCGAACTTCAGCAGGCCGGATATCCCGTAGTGATCATTGACAATCTCTCTAACTCAAATGTCGCCGTCCTCGATGGTATCGAGCGTATCACCGGAGTGCGTCCCGACTTCGTGGAGGGTGACTGCACCGATATGGACACCCTGAAGAAACTTTTCGCCGATTATCCCGGCATTAAGGGTATCATCAATTTTGCAGCGTCTAAAGCCGTGGGCGAGAGCGTGGAGAAACCGATCCTGTACTACCGCAACAATCTCAATACTCTCCTTAACCTTCTTGACCTCATGGGTCCCAATGGGGTAAAGGGCATCGTTTTCTCCTCGTCATGCACCGTCTATGGCGAGCCTGACGTGAATCCCGTCACCGAGCAGTCGCCCATCAAGCAAGCCACTTCGCCCTACGGGAATACCAAGCAGATCTCAGAGGAGATCATCACAGACGTCATTAACTCGGGTGCGCCTTTCAAGAGCATCATCCTCCGCTACTTCAATCCGGTTGGCGCGCATCCGTCGGCCGAGATCGGCGAGCTCCCCAACGGTGTGCCCAACAACCTCATTCCGTTTATCACCCAGACGGCCATCGGCATCCGCAAGGAACTTAGTGTGTTTGGCGACGATTATAACACCCCTGACGGGTCGTGCATCCGTGACTTCATCAATGTAGTGGACCTCGCCAAGGCCCACGTCATAGCCATAGAACGCATGCTCGACGGCAAGAGCGAGGCGCCTATAGAGATCTTCAATCTCGGCACAGGCAACGGAGTGTCAGTGCTTGAGCTGATCGACACTTTCGAACGCTCGACGGGCGTTAAGGTGCCCCACAAGATTACAGCCCGTCGAGCCGGCGATATAGAGAAGGTGTGGGCCGACCCGAGCTATGCCAACGAAGTGCTCGGTTGGAAAGCCGAGACACCTCTCGCCGACACGATGCGTTCGGCATGGAATTGGCAGTTGCGTCTGCGCGAGCGCGGTGTGATGTGATTTATCTAACCTGCTTGATGATTTGACAATGACGGACAGCGAACTGAAAGACCTGCTCGACTCGGAGGCAGCCCGGATTAACTCTCCCGGGTTTGCCGACGATGATCCGGTGCAGTTTCCACGACGCTTTGAGTCGTTGCAGGACATTGAGATAGCCTCATTGCTTGCAGCGGCCATAGCGTGGGGCAACCGCCGCATGATATGCCGCGACGGCGACCGCATGATGTCCCTGATGGAAAACCAGCCTCACAAATATGTGATGGAGGAGGGTTATGAGGATCTGCCGGACGATGGGAATATTCACCGCACGTTTTTCAACCGTCATTTCAAGTATTTCTGCCGTGGACTGCGGGAGGTGTATCGCGCGCATGAGTCCCTGCAGGAATTTGCCCGCAGCCTCGGTGTAGCGGAAGACCCTTTCCCAGCATGGCGGCTCACCGAGGGACTCAACCGCAGTCTGGACGTAGCCAACGGTCCTTTGGCCGACCGTGCGACAGCCTCGAGATGCCTACCTCAGAATCTTGCCACCACCGCCCTCAAGCGTGTCAATATGGCGCTCCGCTGGTTGGTCCGCAAAGACGGGATAGTAGACCTCGGTGTGTGGGATGTGATCACTCCTGACAAGCTGTATATCCCGCTTGATGTGCATGTCGGAGAGACATCGCGCGAGCTGGGACTGCTGACACGCAAGGCTGCCGACCGTAAGGCCGTCATCGAACTGACTGAGCGTCTGCGCCACTTCAACCCGTCAGACCCCACCCTCTACGACTATGCACTCTTCGGTATCGGAATGAAGCTATGAACATATCTTTTGACCCTCAGATAGCCGCTGCGGTCCCCGGACTGCTCGTGGTGACAATAGAGGCCGATGTCACCAACGGCCCTACACCGGCATCTCTCGACGCCATGATGACCCGTGCGTGTGAGGACATCGCTTCCGTCACCGAGATGGCCGAGATCAATAAGCGTCCGGGTATCCTTGCCACACGCAATGCTTACAAGGCCCTCGGCAAGGACCCTAACCGTTATCGGCCGTCGGCCGAGGCACTGACCAGACGAGTGGTGAAAGGCGCCGGCCTATATCGCATCGACACCTTGGTCGATCTGATCAATCTGGTGTCGCTGCAGAGCGGCTATTCCATCGGTGCCTTTGATGCCGACCATTTTGACGGCGACACGCTGACATTAGGAGTAGGTCGTGAGGGAGAGCCATATGAGGGTATTGGCCGAGGCTCACTCAACATTGCCGGCATGCCCGTCTATCGCGACTCGACAGGAGGTGTCGGCACACCTACTTCCGACAATGAGAGGACAAAAATCACTGCAGCCACCACACATATCTTCATCACCATTAATATATATGGTGAGGATATGCCGGTTGACCAGACCGTAGAGCTGACCACAAGGCTGCTCGAGGAGTGTGCCGGCGCACGCAATATCAAGATAAACTATTACCGCCCATGAGAAGCCTGCGAATGTATCCTACCAGTCTCAACGACCGTTATCTCGATGAGGCTGTAGAAGCTCTTACCCGAGGGGACATCATCATATATCCCACGGACACCCTCTATGCTTTCGGTTGTGACGCTCTCGACAACCGGGCTATCGAAAGCCTCTGCAAACTGAAGGGGATAGACCCGCGCAGGCAGACTCTGTCGGTGGTGTGTGCGGATCTGTCCATGGCGAGTGAATACGCACGTATCGACAACGAGGCATACCGTATCCTCAAGCGCAATCTCCCGGGGCCGTTCACGTTCATACTCCCGGCTGCGACAACGCTGCCCAAAGTGTTCAAGGGGAGGCGCACCGTGGGGATCCGTATCCCTGATTCACCCATTGCCCGTGCCATTGCCGAGAGGCTCGGCCATCCGCTTCTGTCCACCTCGATAGGTGGTGATGAAGGCTCACTGCTCGACGTTCAGGAGATGGCCCTGCAATTCGAAGGGAAGGCCGCGCTTGCCATCGACGGGGGCGAGTCTGAGGGAGTGCCGTCGACGGTGATCGACATCACCGACAGTCGCAGTCCCGAGTTATTGAGAGAAGGTAAAGGCTCGCTGCAATGATGAAAGCCTTCAGAATCAGCCCTGAGGAGTACGCCACGCTTTTCCCAACACCCTCTCACCTCTATAACTCTGTAGAGTTCAACCTGCTCAACGCCCCAAAGTGTGATGACGTCCACTTCGTCGCCCTGCGTGATGACAGGGCAAAGACCCGTTTCGGGGTGATCCTCGGCCGGCGGGGCACAATGCTCAGATCCCCCTTCTCCGCCCCTTTCGGAGGGCTTGAAGTCATCTCTAAGCAGCACGCAGGTCAATATGTCGAGGCGATCAATGCTCTGCGCGCCTATGGACTCGAGCGCGACCTGACTATAAGACTCACACTGCCGCCAATGACGCGTCCATGCTCACACCTCACCAAGACCATCGGAGCTGTGTGTGCCACAGGTGGTAGGATGGAATACATGGACTATAATTTTCACTATCCTCTGAGTCTCTTCACCACCTACGAGTCAGACCTCGGAGCCACTCCCCGTTATGATCTGAACAAAGCACGTCGCAGCGGGTTCGTGTTTGCCAAGGTTGACCCGGCGGACTCGGCAGCTGTGCAGGAGGTTTATGATATTATCTCTGCCAACCATTCAGCTCTCGGGTATCCCGTCCATATGAGTCTCCAAGACCTTAAGGAAACGTCACGGTTAATACCTGTAGATTACTTTATCCTGACATCCGAAGGTCGAGGCGTGGCATCTGCCATAGTCTACAGAGCCATGCATGGCGTTGCGCAACTGATTTACTGGGGGGATCTCCCGGACTATCGTGCCATGAGACCGATGAGCCTTTTGGCATATTCGCTTGTAGAGTATTACCATAATGCCGATCTTGAATTATTCGATCTCGGACCCGCTTCGTCTGACGGCATTCCGGCACTCGGGTTATGCGACTTCAAGGAGCGCCTCGGATGTGTTGCCACGCCAAAAGTCGCCCTTATCCTTTGAGCGTGAACTTAGATAAAGCCCTTCAAAGAAATACAAATATTAACAGATTGTATTAAACTATTATAAATCGCAACTCGGGGGGGTAAGCACTGTGGAAAATTCTTAACTTTGTCCTCGCATTCCTCACATTTCAACACTACCATGCGAAAACTTCTTTTAGGAGCATTAATTTTGCTGACGATTGTCCCGACCATTGCAGAGACCCGTTTGCACATAAGCGGAAGAGTCAAGTCAGCCCTCACCAAGTATGACCTTACAGATGCCATAGCCATATTATATGACTCGCTTGGACAGCCTACAGACACATGTCGTGCGAATAGAGGCCTCAGATACGGGCGCGATCAGGGCATCGATACTATTGCGACATATTCGTTTAATGTCCCGCGGTGTGACAGCACATATGTCATCGACATTGAATGTGAAGGATATACCACGCACACTATAACGTATGAGGTGAAAAACGTGGGAAAACGTGAGTATTATCGTGAGATCCCGATGGTCCTCTTGCAGCGCGCGCCCAAACAACTTGGCGAGGTGACGGTGACCACTTCAAAGATCAAGTTTTACAACAAGGGAGACACTGTGGTGTTCAATGCCGATGCGTTCCAACTTGCCGAAGGCTCGATGCTTGACGGGCTGATCTCCATGTTGCCGGGTGTCGAGCTGAAGGACGGAGGGCAGATTTACTTCAATGGCGAGTATGTCGAATCCCTTCTGCTCAACGGGCGAAAATTTCTCGACGGCAACAACCAGCTGATGCTCGAAAATATCGGCGCTTATACGGTGAAAAACGTCGAGGTCTATAAGGGACAGACCGATCAGGATAAATGGTGGGGCGACAGCCTGTCAAACAAAATCCTCACCATGAATGTCAAGCTCAAAAAGGAATATAACAACGGGTGGATTATCAATGCTCAGGGTGGCTTTGGAACGGAAGACAGATACAACGGGCGTCTGTTCGCCTCGTGGTTCTCTCCTACCACGGGCATCACTCTGGTGGCCAACGCCAATAATCTCAACGACAACCGCCGTCCCGGCAATAACGATACATGGACCCCGGAGAGAATGCCTTCAGGCACCAAACGCTATCATATGGGGGCGGTCAACTACGACTACAAGTCTTTGGACGAGAAGCGCTCGGCCATGGGACATCTTACATACGAGCAGACTCGCAATTTCAACACATCGACCACCAACCGCACCAACTTCCTGACAGGTGGAGACACATATGACTATCGCTACGACCGCTCAAAGGTAAAGGATATGAAGCTCGAGACAAGGCATTATTTCAACAAAATGACCGAAAGTTTTTATCTTTCAGGAATGGCTCTCGGTCGAATGATCACCAACAATAATGATGGCTCGGGTGTGAGCGGAACATTCAACGAGGAACAGGCCGAGATGACCAAAAAGACTCTCGAGGCCATCTACACTGACGGATCTCCTCAACAGATCGAAGAGATCGTCAACCGTTCCATCACTTCTACTGACGGATCAAGCCACACCTATGATCTCCAACTGTTTCCCTATATATCTTGGAAGATACCCGGCACCTCCGACGGATTGTCTTGGGAACCGGGAGTGAAATACAGCGATAAAAAAGAGGAGCGCTGGAAAGACTATCTGATCAATTTCGGATCCGATCCCGTGCCTGCTGAGCGTCGCCGCCAGTATTTTGACAACTCGCCCAACAGGTCTCTGACACTGATGTCCAATCTCTCATACCGCACATCATTGCCGCAGAGCATCGGCCTAAGACTAAATTACGAATACCGATTCTTCAATCAGGACCGGGATTCATATATGTATGCCTTGGACAGGCTGGAAAATATGGGCGTCTTCGGACAGGTGCCCGCTGGCTATCTCGACTGTTTCGACCCGGCCAACAGCTACACATCGCGCACTATCGAGAATACCCACACCGTCGACTTAAGGCTCACCCGCTACTTTTGGACTGATAAATACAGGCTTTACATATGCCTTAATCCTTCCTTGGCATTCCGTCACAGCCGTCTGGATTATTGGCGAGATAACCGCAACTATTTCATCAAGCGCGATTTCTTCCTGTTCACTCTGCCGAAATATGGGTTAAATATCGAATATGCAACAGGAAAGGTGGGCACAGACAGCAGAAGACCGAAGTTTAAACATACCTTCAAATATGAAGCTCAGCTCAATCCGACAGCTCCACGCCTGATGGATATGATCGACGTGACCGACAACTCTGATCCTCTCAACATCACCGAGGGCAACCCTGATCTTAAGACGGCCTACAAGCAGTCGCACACCTTGTCGTGGACCTTTTCAACCGAGAATCCCGAATCCCCGCTCAGCAATACACTAAGGCTGAACTATAACTCGACGAGCAATGCTCAGACCCGCGGCTATACCTACGACACCTCGACAGGTATCCGTCACACCCGCACATATAATGTGCAAGGCAATTATGACTGGGGGGCGAACAATCATTTTCGTTTCCAGTTTGGCAAGAACAATCAGCTGTGGCTATCCTCCTCGACGATGGCTACATTCACTGACTATGCCGATATGGTTGGTATCAACAAGGATGCCCCTGAGCTCTACAAGGTCAGTAGCCGCTATCTGAGCCAGAGCATCCGTTTCGGCTGGACTTTGGGCAAACAGAGCCTCGAGGCAGTGGGCGAAGTCGTCAACCGTCATTCCGAGTCTACGCGCGAGGACTTCAGGATTATTGATGCCAACAACTTCAGATATGGTATCACTGGCCAATTTCAGCTACCTGTCGGTTTCGGCATAAACACCGACTTCATGGTCTATACACGCACCGGCTACGGGATGAAGGAGATCGACAAGACCAGCCCGATATGGAATGTAAGACTGACGTATAAACCCACATTCGATCACAGACGGTGGCTCTTTATGGTCGACGCCTTCGACATGCTTCACCAGCTTTCCAACTACACATATTCGGTCAGCGCGACAGGGCGCACCGTCGCATACACCAACGCGCTTCCCCGCTATGTGCTCTTCTCGGTGCAGTATCGCCTCAATATCCAGCCCAAGAAGAAAAAGTAAGTCGATAATAAACGGGGTCTGCCATCCGTTATTCTGTATAGTAATTTTGACGCAGACATGACCCTCAGACTCCGCCATATATTCCTCGCCGTTCTCATGCTCGCGGTGCTCCCGGCACTGAAGGCTCAGGACGGCGAGTCGGCATATTCTTTTCTCAATATCCCCTCCTCTACCCTCGCCTACGGTCTGGGAGGGGTGAACATATCCAATATCAGCGACGATATCAACGCTGCCGACCGCAATCCCGGCCTCCTCGGCCCGGAGATTGAGATGCAACTCGGATTCAACTACATGCACTATATCGGCGGGAGCAATTTTGCCGGGCTATGCTTCGGGCGCGCTGCCGGTGAGCATGGTGCTTGGGCGGCGGGGATAAGATACTTCGGCTACGGCACTATCAAAGGAGCCGATGTCAACGGTGTTCTCACCGGCGAATTTTCGCCTAAGGAGATGGTTTTCTCAGGCACATATGCCCACGACATCAGCGAACGCTGGCGTGGAGGTGCTACGGTCAAATTCATATATTCTACGTTTGATTCCTACAACGCCTTTGCCGTGGCAACGGATCTCGGGGTGAACTATTACAACCCGGAGTCCGACTTCTCGTTCTCGGCCATGGTGGCCAATCTCGGCGGACAGGTGAAACGCTTCAATGAGAAGTATGACCGCCTACCTATAGACATACGCCTCGGCCTGTCGAAGTCGCTCGGCTCGCTGCCTGTCATAGCATCGGTCACTGCGTGGAATCTCACCAAGTGGCATCTCCCCTATTATGACACGGGCGACGGGACACAGGATGACAAACCGGCAGTGAAGGACAAATTCATGAGCAATCTTTTCCGCCACCTCATCTTCGGCGCCGAGTTCGTCCCCTCCGAAAGATTCAGGATAGGACTGGGTTACAACTACAAGACCCGCACAGACATGTCGACATATAAACGAAACTTCCTTTCGGGCTTTTCGGCCTCTCTCGGGCTAAATGTGAAGAACTTTGGTGTGGGGGTGGCTTTTGCCCAGCCTCACTCAGGTGCGACAACAGTCATGCTCAATATTTCAACAAATCTTTATGAGTTCTCAAGATAAGATCATCGTAGCCATCGACGGCTACTCATCGTCAGGCAAAAGCACCATGGCCCGCCATCTGGCCTCGGTGATAGGATATAGATATATTGATTCGGGAGCGATGTATAGGGCTGTCACGCTCTTTGCCATGCGCCGCGGGCTCGTGGCCTGCGATAAGGCACCAGATGTGGAGGGGATTGCCGCCCTGCTTCCCGGGATTCACATTGATTTCCTTGTGATGCCTGACGGCGGACAGCACACGATGCTTGACGGAGAGGATGTGGAGCGTGAGATTCGTACTCTCGAGGTGTCGGAGTGTGTGTCGCCCGTTGCTGCCATCCCTGCTGTGCGTCGTGCGTTGGTCGAGATGCAACGTGCGCTTGGGCGAGACAAGGGTATAGTGATGGATGGTCGGGACATCGGCACGGCTGTCTTCCCTGATGCCGAGCTCAAGGTGTTTGTCGACGCATCGGCCGAGAAGCGTGCCGCCCGTAGGTATAAAGAGCTGATTGCCAAGGGTGAGAACGTGACCGAGGAAGAGGTACTGGCCAATGTGCGCAAACGCGACCATATCGACGAGACACGCGAGGAGAGCCCTCTGCGCCGCGCCGAGGATGCAATAGGGTTGGACAACTCTGACATGACTCCCGACGAGCAGAACGAGGTATTGCTGGAACTATACCGAAAAGCCTCACAGCGATGATGCCCCGTGTGGAGATAGATGCCCGCTCGGGATTCTGCCACGGGGTGGTGACCGCTATCGAGAAAGCCGAGGAGGAGCTGGACCGCTCGGATGCCCCGCTCTACTGTCTCGGTGACATAGTGCACAACACCGACGAGGTGGAACGCCTCGAGAAGAAAGGACTCTCTACCATCTCCCATCCCGATCTCGACAGGCTGCGTGGCGCAAGGGTCCTGCTCCGCGCCCACGGTGAGCCACCCTCTACCTATGCCAAAGCCCGCGAGATGGACATTGAGATAGTAGACGCCACTTGTCCGGTGGTGCTGAGATTGCAGCAACGCATCAAGGCGACCTATGACGATGTGTCGCATCCCCGTCCGCAGATAGTCATATACGGTAAGGCCGGCCATGCAGAGGTGAACGGTCTTGTGGGGCAGACAGATGGCGAGGCTATAGTGGTGGAGAACGAGAGTCAGCTCGACCGCATCGACTTCAGCCGCGATATAGCTCTCTATTCGCAGACCACCATGTCGCTCCAAGGTCTTGCCGGAATGGTCGAGGAGATCAACCGCAGGATAGAGCTGGGTGTCAATTTCACGTATCATGACACCATCTGCCGACAGGTGGCCAATCGTGTGCAGCATCTCAAGGAATTTGCCGCGTCGCACGACGTAGTGCTCTTTGTGGCCGGAGCCAAGAGCAGCAATGGCAAAGTGCTGTTCAATGAGTGTCTTGACGCCAATCCAAGGACATTTCTGCTGTCGCGGGCAGACGATTTCAATCCCGGGATGATCGAGGGCGCCGAGAGCGTAGGCATCTGCGGAGCCACCTCTACTCCAAGATGGCTCATGGAGGATGTAGAGAAGAAAATCATGGGGCTTTATGACGGACAGAATGATTGAAAACAGGACGGTGAAAGCAACTAAGGCGACATTGGCCGCATCACTCCTCGCCTTGTGTGCATCTTGCGGGGGCAATGTGAACGACGGCAAGGTGACAGAGAGGGTCAGAGACCACAAAGCATATTCTTTGGGTGAACAGCACGCAGCTCAGCTTATCAGTGTGGCCCATGACGAGGCGGCTGTTCAGGACCGTCTGCTTGATGTGCGTGCACGGATTTCTAACATCGAGTCAAAAATCGGCCCGCAGAGCGCTCATGACTATGAGTCGGGCTTCGTCGATGCCATCCGCCGCGACTGCGACTCCCTCGCCCGCATCATATTCTGACCCGCGGAATTTTTGGAGTTGATAATGTGGAAAAAATTTTGTAACTTTGTAAGTTATGAAATTTCAACTCGATTCACAATATAAACCCACCGGCGACCAGCCGCAGGCCATTGACCAGCTCGTGCGCGGCATCCGTGCCGGCGAGCCGGCGCAGACTCTCCTCGGTGTCACCGGGTCGGGCAAGACATTCACTATGGCCAATGTCATAGCCCAAGTCGAGAAACCGACCCTCATACTCAGCCACAACAAGACACTCGCGGCTCAGCTCTACAGTGAGTTCAAGAGCTTCTTCCCGCATAATTCCGTCCAATACTTCGTAAGCTACTACGATTATTATCAACCCGAGGCCTATATCCCGTCGTCTGACAAATATATCGAAAAGGATCTGATGATCAACGACGAGATCGAGCGGCTCAGACTCTCTACCGTGTCTGCCTTGTTGTCAGGTCGAAAGGATGTGGTGGTAGTGTCGTCCGTCTCATGCCTTTACGGTATGGGTAACCCGGAGGATTTCGACGCCAATGTCATCAAGCTGCGTGTGGGTCAGAAAGTGACCCGCAACTTTTTCCTCAGACAGCTCGTGTCGTCGCTATATTCTCGCAACGAGATTGAGACGTCGCGCGGCACGTTCCGAGTCAAGGGTGACACCGTCGATATAAGACTCGCCTATGAGGATATCATGGTGAGGGTGTCGTTTTGGGGCGATGAGATCGAGTCGATAAAGACGATTCATCCCGATACCGGCGCGTCGCTCGGCAGCCATGACGAATTTCAGATATATCCGGCCAATCTGTTTGTGACTTCCCCCGAGCGTATGGGCACTGCCATCGGACAGATCGAGGTGGACCTCGGCAGGCAGTATAATGACTTTTTCCACATAGGCAAGGAGCTTGAGGCCAAACGCCTGTTGGAGCGCGTGACCTATGATGTGGAGATGCTGCGCGAGGTGGGCCACTGTTCGGGCATCGAGAACTATTCGAGATATTTCGACGGCCGAAAGCCGGGCATGCGCCCCTTCTGTCTGCTCGACTATTTCCCTAAAGATTTCCTGACCATCATCGACGAGAGCCATGTGACGCTGCCGCAGTGCAGGGCGATGTTTGGCGGAGACCTGTCGCGAAAGATCAATCTCGTCGACTATGGATTCAGGCTTGAAGCAGCACTGGACAACAGGCCGTTGAAATTTGAGGAGTTTGAGAGCCTTACGCCACAGGTCCTCTATGTGAGCGCCACACCGGCTGACTATGAACTGCAGCGCAGCGAGGGTGTCGTGGTCGAACAGATCATCCGCCCCACGGGGCTGCTCGACCCGGTTATCGAGGTGCGCCCGTCGCTCAATCAGATAGATGACCTGCTTGAGGAGATCTATCGCCGCATAGAGGCCGGAGAACGCACGCTGGTCACTACGCTCACCAAGCGTATGGCGGAGGAGCTGAACGAATATCTGCTGAAACTGAACGTAAAGACCGCCTATATCCACAGCGATGTCGATACACTCGACCGTATAAAGATACTCGACGGTCTGCGTGCCGGGGTATATGATGTGCTGATTGGTGTCAATCTGCTGCGTGAGGGTCTTGATCTGCCCGAAGTGTCGCTCGTGGCTATACTCGATGCCGACAAAGAGGGATTCCTGCGTAATCACCGCTCGCTCACCCAGACTGTGGGACGCGCTGCGCGCAATCTCAACGGCACTGTGATAATGTATGCCGACAAGATCCCCGACTCCATGCAGCAGACTATCGACGAGACCTCGCGACGCCGCTCCATCCAGCTTGCCTACAATGAAAAGCATGGCATAACGCCGACAGCAATCATCAAGGCGAGAAATGCAATAGTAGGTGT
>CAZAWC010000022.1:0-27343 GCA_964488595.1 uncultured Staphylococcus sp.
AAGTATTCCAACCCCGACGGCATCATTTACTCGGACGAAACCATCCGCCGCATGATCACCACCCACCGCAGCGGTATGGTGGATCTGGCCTACGCACTCTTCGTGGAGGGATTCAACGCCCAGAACCCCATGACCGACAGCATTACCGGAATCACCCCTCCGGCCGATATGATCTATGCCGCCGACCGCTATCAGAAAGCGGTGCAGGTGCTGGAGCTCATGGAGGAGAAGCTACCGGTGAAGCATTCCCCCTATGCCATTCAGGTTGGCTATCAGGTGGCCGATGTGTATCTGCGTCTGGCCGAGGCCACCGGCGATGAAAGACTGCACGACAAGGGGATGGCCATCCTGGAGGATGAGCTGATGCGCTACGGCGCCTATCAGACCTTCGCACAGGAGGGTGGCGACACCAACGCTCTGGCTGCCAAGATGCGCGACAACGGCATAAATATCTCCGATCTGGAATACTTCATCAGTCAGAAATAAGCCGCAACATCATGCTCATAGAGCAACCCCCGCTGTTCTACCGCCTGCTCTTCCCCGAGGCGATATGGCGAATAAAGATGCACAATGAGAAAGTGGTGTTCCTCACTTTCGACGATGGTCCGGTACCCGAGGTGACCCCTTGGGTGCTGGACACGCTCGACCACTACGGAATCCCCGCCACCTTCTTCATGGTGGGGGACAATGTGGCGCGCTACCCCGACCTGTTCCAGGAGGTGAAACGGCGCGGCCACAGCTACGGCAACCACACCATGCATCATCTGCAGGGGCGCAATGTGAGCACCTACCGCTACATCCATGACATTTCGGAGGCCAACGACCTGATAGGGAGTTCCCTGTTCCGTCCCCCCCACGGACTGATGCGCTGGAAGCAGGCCCGTGCCATCCGCGACCACTACAACATTGTGATGTACGACCTGGTGACCCGCGACTACAGCCGGAAACTCACCCCGGAAAAGGTGCTCAACAACGTGAAGCGCTATGCCCGCAACGGCTCCATAATCGTGTTCCACGATTCGCTGAAGGCGGAAAAGAACATGAAGGCAGTGCTCCCGCAGGCCATAGAATGGCTCATGGCACGCGGTTACACCTTCAAGGCGCTCCCCATGTAAGTGGCCCCACCACCATCTTCTTCCCCCTGATAACGTAGAAGCAGCGCACTCCTGTGGAAAGCATGAAAGAACGCCTTACGCGGCTTGCCCTGGCCGCCGGAGCCTCGAAAACGGGCTTTGCACGTGCCGGCGAGGTGGATGCCGAAGTTGTGGCATCGTTCAGCCGCTGCCTTGCCCAGGGAAGGCACGGGGGGATGGAGTATCTGGCAAATCACCCCCACATACGCCGCAATCCGAGCCTGCTGCTCGACGGATATGCAGCCGAAGCGCGCACGGTGATGGTGTGCGCCTTCCCCTATTATCATGCGGAGCGGCAGCATGCCGATGCCGCGCAGATCGCCATGTATGCCCATGGCAGCGACTATCATGAAGTGCTGCGCCGCAGGTTGCAGCCGCTTGTGGCCATGGTCGAAGCGGAAGGGGAGAGGGGAAGGGTGTGCGTGGACTCCGCTCCCATTCTGGAGCGCTACTGGGCCGTGCGTGCCGGGGTGGGGTTCCGCGGAGTCAACGGGCAGCTCATTGTGCCCGGAATGGGAAGCTACTTCTTTCTTGCCGAAATTGTGACCACAGCCGATGTGGAGCCTGACACCCCCTGCACGCTTAAGTGCCAGGGGTGCGGACGCTGCGTGCGGGCATGTCCCGGTGGAGCCATCGGGGCCGACGGAAGTTTCGATGCAAGGCGGTGCCTGTCGTATCTCACCATCGAGCACCGCGGCGAACTGCCCGACATGATAGGGGAGGGGGACGGGGCGAAATCGCGCCCCATGGCGGAAGCCATGGGTAACCGTGTGTATGGTTGCGACGAATGCCAGCGTGTCTGCCCCCACAACTCCGATGCGGTGCAAACGGGCATCGGGGAGTTCGGGCTGCGTGAATCCCTGCGCCATCTCACCGCCGGGGATATCGCATCCATGGAGCAGGGCGATTTTTCGCGCATATTCAGCCACAGCGCGGTTAAGCGGGTTAAGCTGGCCGGACTGCAACGCAACGCTGCTATGCTGTTGGGGAATCGGCGGAAATAGCCGCTGCCGCGAAGTGATTGCGCACAAGGCGTGCCTTGGCCGGGCCGATCACATCGGCAAGCATGTCGAGCGAAGCCGCCTTTATGCGTTTCACACTCTTGAAGTGGGCCAGAAGGGTCTGTTCGGTGGCGGGGCCGATGCCCGGAATCTGCGAAAGCTCACTCACTATGGCGCTCTTTGAGCGGCGGTTGCGGTGGTGGGTTATGCCGAAGCGGTGCGCCTCGTCGCGCAGGTGCTGCACCACGCGGAGCGATTCCGAATTCTTGTCGATGTAGAGCGGGGCGCTGTCGCCGGGGAAATATATCTCCTCCAGCCGTTTGGCAATTCCCACAAGCGCAATTTTGCCGCGCAGTCCGATTTCATCGAGCGCCTCCACGGCGGCACTGAGCTGCCCCTTGCCACCATCCACCACAATGAGCTGCGGAAGGTCGTCGGGGGCCTCCTCCATCATGCGTGTGTAGCGGCGGGTGAGCACCTCCTTCATCGAGGCGAAATCGTCGGGGCCCTCCACGGTCTTGATGTTGAAGTGGCGGTAGTCCTTCTTGGATGGCTTGGCGTCGCGAAACACCACACACGAGGCCACCGGATTGGTGCCCTGAATATTTGAGTTGTCGAAGCACTCTATGTGGCGGGGTAGCTCGCTGAGATGGAAGTCGGCCTTGATGCGCTCGAGCACACGGTCGGTGCGCGCCGACGGGTCGCGCTTCTCCTGCGTGTTGATCTTGTCGATGTGATGCTGGCGGGCGTTGCGCTGCGACACGTCGAGCAGCTTGGCCTTGTCGCCCCGTTGGGGGATGGTGAAGCGCACCCCTTCGGGCTCCACGTCGGGCTTCACGGCCGCTATCACCTCGCCATAGGTGATGCCAAACTGCTCGGCCACCTCGGTCATGGCATAGCCAAGCATCTGTGCCGGGGTCTCGTCGAGGCGGCGCTTATACTCGAGCGTGGCGCTGCGCACCACAGCCCCGTTGTGGACGTGCATATAGTTGACATAGACGTCGCTCTCCTCCTCATAGAGCCCAAACACGTCCACATCCGTCACCGTCTGCGACACGATGACGCTCTTGGCCCTGTAGCGCGAGATGAGGTCATACTGCACCTTCAGTTCCTGCGCCTCCTCAAACCGCAACTCGGCCGACAGTCGTTCCATCTCGCTCCTGAGATGCTGCAGCAGTTCGGAGGTGTCGCCGCGCAGGATGGAGCGCACCCTGTCGATGTCGGCCATATACCGCTCCTCGCTCACCAGCCCCTTGCATGGGCCGAGACAGCGCTTCAGATGGTAGTCGAGGCACAGCCGCCCCTTGCCTCGCGCTATATATTCGGGCGTGATGGGGAAGCGGCACGAGCGGATGTGATAGAGGCGCCGGATCAGTTCGAGCGTGGCGCGGGCCGAGCCGATGTCGGAGTACGGACCGTAGTATTTCGACCCGTCCTTGAGATGCTCGCGGGTCATGAATACGCGCGGATAATGCTCGTTGGTCACCACTATCCACGGGTATGACTTGTCATCCTTGAGCAGCACATTATATCGCGGCTGGTGGGCCTTGATCATCGACGCCTCGAGGTTGAGCGCGTCCTGCTCGGTGGGCACCACGATATAGCTCATGTCGGCAATGGCGCGCACCAGCAGATTGGTGCGCAGGGAGTCGTGCGTGCGGTTGAAGTATGAACTCACACGCCGTTTCAGATTCTTGGCCTTGCCGACATAGATCACCGTCCCCTCGGCGTCATAATACGTATAGACGCCGGGGGTGGTGGGGAGGATGGATATTTTCTCCTCGAGGGCTGCGGACTTGCGATGCTTGGGCACTGTGGCGGGGCTACTGTCAATAGGTGATCAGCGAGGTGACCTCGGCGTCGGCGGGCAGGTTGGCGCGGCCGTTGAGGGCGGTGAGCTCGATGATGAAGTTGATGTAGATTTTCTTGGGGTTCATCTGCTTGACGAGATTGTAGGCGGCTGCCATGGTGCCTCCCGTGGCGAGCACGTCGTCGTGGAGCACCACGATGTCGTCCTCGGTGATGGCGTCGCGGTGTATCTCGATCACATCCTTGCCATACTCCTTGTCATAGGAGGCTTGGATGGTGTCGGCGGGGAGTTTGCCGGGCTTGCGCACGGGCACGAATCCGGCGCCGAGCTCGAAGGCCAGTATCGACCCTCCGATGAATCCGCGGCTCTCGATGCCCACCACTTTGGTCACACCCTTGTCGCGGTAGAGCTGGGAGAGGTCCCAGCCGATGATGTGAAGGCCGCGCGCGTCCTTGAACAGGGTTGTGAGGTCTTTGAATACGATCCCTTTCTGAGGGAAGTCCATTACGTCGCGGATGCGTGATTTGAGGTATTCCATTTCTATTGTTGATTTAGGGTTTTTGAGTTGACTGTAGATGAGGGGTTGGGAGATGTTCCACGTGGAACATTTACGGGCTATCTTCCTAATAACAGGAGGAGTATGTTGACGTCGGCCGGCGATATGCCGGGGATGCGCGACGCCTGTGCCACGGTCTCGGGGTCGATGCGCTCGAGCTTCTGGCGCGCTTCGGTCGAGAGGGTCTTGACCGATGAGTAGTCTATCCTGCCGCGCAGGCGGAGGTTCTCGAGACGGTGGAGCTTGGCGGCGTTGTCGCGCTCGCGCTTGATGTATCCCTGATATTTGAGCAGTATCTCCGCGGCCTCGGTTATCTCCTCGCGGCGACCGGCCTCGATGTGGGTGTCGATGAACGATGCAAGGGCCGGGACAGCCTCGGCCAGCGACGCGAGCGTGACGCGCGGACGCAGCAGCAGGGCCTCGAGTTTCACACCTTGGCGCAGCGGCTGTTCGCCCAGCGACTCCAGCCACGGATTGACCTCGGCGGCCGACACTGAGGCCGTGCGCAGATACTCGGTCAGGCTGTCGCGCTGCTCGCGTTTGCTCTCCATGGCCGCCACGCGCTCGGGCGTGGCCAGTCCTATGGCGGCCCCACGCGGCGTGAGGCGCATGTCGGCGTCGTCCTGACGCAGCAATATGCGGTATTCGGCACGCGAGGTGAACATGCGGTATGGCTCGTCGACACCCTTGGTCACAAGGTCGTCGATCAGTACGCCGATATATGCCTCGTCGCGGGCCAGCGTGAATGTCTCGCCGGGGCTGACCACCGAGAGGGCGGCGTTGATGCCGCCCACAAGCCCCTGCCCCGCGGCTTCCTCATAGCCGGTGGTGCCGTTGACCTGCCCGGCGAAATATAGCCCACCGATCAGCTTGGTCTCGAGCGTGTGATGGAGCTGTGTGGGGTCGAAATAGTCGTATTCGATGGCATAGCCGGGGCGGAACAGCTGCACATGGCGCAGCGCCGGGATGGTCTGGAGCGCCTCAAACTGTATGCGGATGGGGAGCGACGATGAGAATCCGTTCAGATAATACTCTGTGGTGGTCTCACCCTCGGGCTCGAGAAAGAGCTGATGTTCCTCCTTGTCGGCAAATGTCACTATCTTGGTCTCGATGCTGGGGCAGTAGCGGGGCCCGATGCTCTGTATCTGTCCGTTGTAGAGGGGCGACTCGGGGAGCCCTTCGCGCAGTATCTCGTGGGTGCGGGCGTTGGTATAGACCGTGTGGCAGGGGCGCTGGCGCAGCACGCGCTTCACGTCGGGGAGGTATGAGAACTTGTGGCCGTCGTCGTCACCCTCCTGTGTGGTGGTGAGCGAGAAGTCGACCGACCGGCCGTCGATGCGCACGGGGGTGCCGGTCTTCATGCGCCCTGCTCGGAAGCCCATCTCCACCAGCTGCTCGGTGAGGCCACGGGCGGCGGGCTCGGCCACGCGTCCGCCCTCGATTTTCACCGGCCCGGTGTGCATGAGTCCGTTGAGAAATGTCCCCGCCGTCACCACCACGGCACGGGCCCTGAACTCGACGCCGAGGGCCGTCACCACCCCTGCAGCGCGCCCGTCTTCGACGATGAGACGCGCCACGGAGTCCTGCCAGATATTGAGGCGGGGAGTCTGCTCGAGGATGGAGCGCCATGTGAGCGAGAACACCATGCGGTCTGCCTGCGCGCGGGGGCTCCACATGGCAGGCCCCTTCGAGCGGTTGAGCATGCGGAACTGTATCGAAGCCCGGTCGGTGACTATTCCGGTCATGCCGCCGAGGGCGTCGATCTCGCGCACTATCTGCCCCTTGGCTATTCCCCCGATGGCGGGGTTGCAGCTCATCTGGGCTATCTTGTTCATGTCTATGGTGATGAGCAGCGTCTCAGCCCCGAGGCGGGCTGCCGCGTGGGCCGCCTCGCATCCCGCGTGGCCGGCGCCCACCACGATCACGTCATAATCAAATCGCATGGCCGGAGGTCTGTTTTAGTTGGTCGAGCATATCGAGGGCGGCATTCTCGTTCATTTCCATTATCTCGCGTTCGCCGGGCCCCTTGTCGTTGATGCCGCAGAGGTGGAGCACGCCGTGGACTATCACGCGATGCAGCTCGCGGTCGGCGGTGTCACCGACCGCAAGGGCGTTGGTGGCCACGGTGTCGAGCGAGATGAACATGTCGCCGCTCACGCGCCGTCCGCGCGAGTAGTCGAAGGTGATGATGTCCGTGTAATAATCGTGAGAGAGAAACTCCCGGTTGACCTCGAGTATCTTGCGGTCGTCGCAGAATATGTAAGTCAGCGGGCCGGTGATGCGGTCGTGTGCGCTCACCACGCTTTCGATCCACTTCTCGAGCAGGGGGGTGTCGATCGGAGGCATCGCGGTGCCATCCGTGAGCCATTGTATATGATTCATGTGCACAAAGTTAATGAAAAAAATAAAACCACGGGCACAGAAATTTTTCCGGCGCAAAAACCAAGAGGGTAAAATTTAGTCCTACTCGTTGATTTACAACGGATTAAGCTAATTTTGACCCTCTGAGAATCGAATATTTGCAGCCGCGCGGGCATCCCCACGGGGATTTTTCACTCTCGCGGCGCGAGATGAAGTATCATTTTTTATAGAGCACCGGATTTGTCGCCGGGTCGTTGTACATCTTCATCTGTCGGTAGACCTTCATATATTTTCGTCCGGCGGCGATGTCGGCTATGAGAGTGTCGATGGCGGCGATGAGATCGTCGCGCTGTTGCAGCAGGATGTTGAGCTTGGCCTCACACTTGGCCTTGTGCTCGGGCGAGGCGTCGGGGCGGTTCACCTCCACGGCCATGTGATAGATCTTGAGGGCGAGGATCGACAGGCGGTCGATGGCCCAAGCGGGCGACTCGGTGTTGATGGTGGCATCGGGCAGCGGAGTCACGTCGGCAAACTTCTCGCGATAATACGTGTCGATCTCCTCCACCATATCGGTGCGGTCCTGATTCGAGCGGTCGATGCGGCGTTTGAGCGCCAGCGCCTCCACGGGGTCGATGGCCGGATCGCGGATGATGTCCTCGAGGTGCCACTGCACGGCATCGATGCGGTTTTTGGCCGCCATCACCCCCTCGATGCTCTCGGCGGGATAGGGATTGGTGAATGGAGCGTCGACATTGTCAGTGTCATGGTAGGCACGGGTGGTCTCCATGAAGATGTCAAAAAACTGGCTTGCGGTTTTCATGGGTTGCGGTTTTGGAAGGGAAATGAGATGTTATAATAATGCAAATATGGCAAAAGTTTTTGCAATAAGCAAGCGAAAATGTGTAAATTTGCGGACTATGCAGCGAGTATTATTCCATTCCACGATTTTCGGGCCGATACATTCGCGCCGGCTGGGTGTGTCGCTCGGCGTCAACCTCACCCCCGACGACGGCAAGGTCTGTACCTTCGACTGTCTCTATTGCGAGGCCGGATTCAATGCCCAAGGGCCCGGCACCACCGGCTTCACCCCCCGCGCCGAGGTGGCCCGCATGCTCGGCGACAGGCTGCGCGCCATGCGCGAGGCCGGCGAGCCGCTCGACGTCATCACCTTCTCGGGCAACGGCGAGCCCACGCTCCACCCCGACTTTGCCGGCGTGATAGCCGACACCCTGCGCCTGCGCGACGAGTTCTATCCCGAGGCCCGCGTCAGCGTCCTCAGCAACTCCACCCGCATCTTCGACCCCGCCGTGGCCGCCGCCCTGCGCACCGTCGACAACAATATCCTCAAGCTCGACTCGGCGCTCACCCCCACATTCCGCCTCCTCGACCGCCCCACACAGCCGTCGCTCACCCCCGCCAAGATCATCGACGGGCTGCGTCAGTTTGCCGGGCAGTGTGTGGTGCAGACCCTGCTGGTGAGGGGCCGCTATGAGGGCGCCCGCATCGACAACACCCTCCCCGCCGAGATCGACGCCCTGATCGAAGCCTACCGCGCCATCTCGCCCCGCAGCGTGATGCTCTACTCCATCGACCGCAAGACCCCCGCCGAGCATCTCGAGAAGGTGAGCCGCGAGGAGCTCGACGCGATCGCCGCCCGCATCACCGCCGAGACCGGCATACCCGTCGAGACCGTCTGACCCCCGCCTCCTCTCCCCTACCCTACCCCGCCCCCACACGGCAAAGAAAAAAATTCAGATCTTTCTTGGAAACACTCATCCCCCGTCCGCTCCGCCCCGGCGACAAGATCGCCATCCTCTCGCCCGCCAGCATCATCAAGCCTCAGGTGGTCTATCAGGCCATGCCCGTGATAGCCGAACAGGGCTGGACCGTCTATGCCGCCGAGCACGCCTTCGACCGCCACGGCACCTATGCCGGCACCGACGCCGACCGCTATGCCGACCTCGAGACCGCCCTGCTCGACCCCGACGTGCGCGCCATCATCTGCACCCGCGGCGGCTATGGGGCCGTCCACCTGATAGAGCGCCTGAGCCGCCTCCCCCTGCGCGACGACCCCAAGTGGATCGTGGGCTACTCCGACATCACCGCCCTCCACGCCCTGATGAACGCCAACGGCATCGCCTCCATCCACGCCCCCATGTGCAAGCACATCGCCACCCACCGCGGAGCCGACGCCGACACCCGCCGCCTCTTCGACCTGCTGCGCGGCCACAACCCTGCCGTCAGCCTCGGGCGCAACCCCCTCAACCGCTGCGGCACCGCCACCGGCACCCTCCTCGGGGGCAACCTCGCCGTGGCCGCCGGCCTCCTCTCCACCCCCTACTCCCCCTTCCGGCCCGGCTCCATCCTCTTTGTCGAAGACATAGCCGAGCCGATATATAAGGTGGAGCGCATCTTCTACACCCTCCGTCTCAGCGGCGTGCTCGCCTCGCTCGGCGGCCTCATCGTGGGGCGGTTCACCGACTACACCCCCGACCGCGACAACGAGAGCATGGAGCAGATGATAGACCGCATCACCGAGGGCTACGACTATCCCATAGCCTACGGCGCCGCCATCGGCCACGTCGACCACAACATCCCCATGCTCTGCGGCTCCGAGGCCACCCTCACCGTCACCCCCTCCGGCGCCACCCTCACCCCCGCCTGAACGGTCCGCCGACTCTCACCTGTATGGGGTGAGAATGACCGGACACGTAGAAGGGGTGGCTCATCGCTATTTCGCGAATTATTGCACAGCGAAATGCGGTTTTTTTTGTTTTGGTAAAAGTTGCACGTGTAGCATAATATTTGTACATTTGCAACCAAATACATCTCTTTTTCACCCGCAGACAGTCACCCGATGGTGCAGAGGCACCGCCATATCGGCTGACGAGGGTGTAAAGCAGATTTTAAAGGCGTTTATCTGACGCTTCTGTACCTGACCACCAAGAATCTCGCAAATTCTGATCACAGGAAGGACAGTAGCAACGATAACCCGGTAGATATGTACTTAGCAGTTCAAGGCACATGTCGGAGTCTCTATGTGAAATAGGGATTCGTCGGACGTATGCCGATGTTTCATCGCTGTTTCATATCGGCGTGGGTTCTTCGTTGCTTGTTCTCCTGTGATAGGCAATGCGAGAGCCTTTGGTGGTGGAACAAGCAATGATACAGACTCCCACGTCTTTTTTACGTTTATCATTCACCATTGCGCTCATCGGGGAGGAGGGGTTGCAGACTCTAAACCAATCCAATACTATGCGGAATCTTTCGCTTTTCTTGGTCATGCTCCTTGTTGCACTGACCAGCAACGCACAGTTGTCAACCGTTGCTATCCTTTCTCATCAGGGCGAGATCACTACTTTCTATGGCAGCGATGGCTTCAAGGAGGCCTATGCAGCCTCGGAGGACGGTGATATCATCACCCTTTCGTCCGGTACCTTCGCAAGCACCGACATCAAAAAGGGTATCACTGTCCGCGGGGCAGGGATGATGCTTGAGCAGAATCCCACAATCCTGACGGGGAGTTTCAAACTTGGAAGCCCCGACGGTGACGTGAATAACTATCTGACAATGGAGGGTCTGAGGCTCGAAGATTGCAGTTTGTCCTCAACGTTAAAAAATCCAACATTCCTGAAATGTCAGTTTGTGAAAAATTTCATGGGTGGGGAGACTCGATGGATAGAGGACGGCAAATTTATCCATTGTATCTTTAAAAGTTATGGCTATGGAACGCATGATTATCAATACCCACATTGTGACTCGGCTATATTCCAAGGGTGTATATTTGATGATTTTGTTGCAAAAACTGACTGGAATAATTTCACGTTAAATAATTGTATCATTCGTTCAGCCACGTATACTACAACGCAGACAATTTACCGATTCGTTGCATTGTGTAAGTGTGTCCTTAAAAACTGCTTTGTTCATTATACTGATAATTCTGTAGTAGATGTTTGGGGCTCAAAAGGGACTTACATGATAAATTGTGTGGTGGCTGGGGCCGTAGGGAATTTTAATGACGGCTCGGGGGTGAATATTACAAAGATTTCTTCAGACATCAACCCGTTCAAAAACACAGGATTCTATGAATTGAAAGATGAATATGCGGCTGAGTGGCTGGGTGATGACGGAACGCAGATAGGTCTTTACGGTGGATCATTGCCTTTTGATCCTGCCACCACCAACCCTCAGATCTCAAAATTTCAAGTTGCATCAAAGACTACAGCAGACGGTAAACTTTCGGTAGATATCGAGGTCAAGGGTGAGTGAAAATAAATTCGCTGTTTTGATTATGTTTAAAAGATTTATCAGAAAGTTAACCCCTGTCGGCCGACTGTTGATGCTGCTGGCTGCGTGCCTCCCGGTGGCGACGCAGGCACAGACGGGTGGTTACTATTGGTTTGACCGTGAGCCGGAGATGCACCCGTTCATGCCGGGAGTTTTTGAAATTGATGCAAACGGGTTGAGCGACGGATTTCACACACTCCATGTGGTGGCTGAGGCCGACGGGGTACAGTCGGCGCCCGCATCAAGGTTTTTTCTGAAGATTCCGTCTGTCGCCGTGGGACAGGAATGTACGGCCCGAATAGAGATAGACGGCACGCCAACCACGTGTGTGGACTTCAGTCTGGGCGATAACGGCATCGCTCATATTGACCTTGACATGGATCAGATACCGCCGGGTCTGCATCAGTTGAGGATGATAGTCGTCAATCCAAGCGGAAGCATATTCGGGATAAGGGATGAAATGTTTATTAAAGTCCCCTCCCGGAGCCAGTTTGCGAGAATGAGAGGCTTCTATGCAGTGGACGGTATACCTCAGGGCGAGCTCGCATTGACCCCGTCGGGCAATGTCTATCACATGGATTGCGACTTGTCCGCTCTTCCCACGGGTGTTCACTCCGTCACGGCCTTTCTTGCGAGTCCCGACGGATTTGCCACGCCTGTCCGCACGGCTTGGTTCATCAAAACACCGCTCGGCGGCGAGGGTGTGAAATCATACGATTACTGGATCAATGACAATAACGCAACCCTGCGACATGTGGATCTTGAACGAGTGGCCAATCCATTCAGTCTCCTCTCGATGCTTGAAGTGGACCCGCAGCCGTTCAGGAGCACGCAGTATTCATTTGTCATTGAGGACGGGGTGCCCAAAGTGTATGCGAGCAATGATTTTATGATAAGGTTCTATGATCCGGAGAGCAGATTTACGATGCACTCCGGCACATATATGGATGTGCGTGTGTCGAGATCGGTTGAAAACATAGCCCCGCTCACCGACAATGCCCGCAACAATCTCACAGGCATCAGGGAGAACGAAATCACTTGGCGCAGTTTCGAAGGTGAGATCGGAGACTCAATATCCCTGCGCCTTGACCGGGGCGGTATGATAGAGGTCTATTCACCCTCGGGCAAAGAGATAGGCAAACTGTCAGGAGCCGACGCAACACACAGATATGTAACCCATACCATCAACGAGCAGGGGATGTATTATGTCGGTGTTCACGATATAGCCGGCAATGATAAGACGACTGCCAACGTAGACTTCGCACATGTGGGCAAGTTTGCCATGCTTGAAAACAGCCCCGAGAAAAGTTCAGGCGAAGATATGCTGTATGTCAAGGTCTTTGGCAACGGCTTTACAAACCTGAAATCACTATCGCTGAAATCGGGCGATACGCAGAGAGCTGCCACCGACTGGACGATTGAAGATAACTATGCCCTGATAGCATACTTCAATCTTGATGAGGAGCCACTGGCCGTGGGTGACTATAAACTTGTGGGCGTTTTTGAGGATTCGGAGAAGGGCTGTGAGGAGACTGTGACCTCGGTAGGGTCGGTGACGATAGAGCCGCGCGAGCCGGGCGAAATCACTGCCGAAATCGAGATCTCAAGAATACCCGCCACCCCCTTTGACGTGATGATAACGGTCACCAACAACGGTAATACAGGTGAATGGTGCGTGCCTGTCAATTTCGCAGTCAGAGACAGCAGGCCGGGGAATCTTGTAGGCCTGATGAATTTCGGCATCCTTAACCCCGAGCAGAATGACCTCACCATCCAGTATGAAACGGACAATCTTTTAGGGTCAGGTTATAGCGGAGTGTATTTGCCGGCATTTATCCCTTATCTTGCGCCATATGAATCCAAAACCTATACGTTGGGCCTCGTCACTGAGCCACACGACATGATCCATCTGAGGGCTTGGACAGGCGAACCGTTGAGCCGTGAGGCCCGCTGGCTTGCAGAGACCGATTATGCCATTCCCGATGGATATGTGGCATTCAGAGGGACTCATCTCACACTCATCGACATGGCCTGTTGCATGGAATCCTACAGGAAGCTGAACTCAGGCACCGCAGGCAGTGTGATGCGTGCGCCGGTCACGGCAGATGAGATGGTTGAGTTCATTCAGGATGGCACTGAGGCAGTTTACGATCTTGAGGCTTCGGGAAACGCGAGGTCCAATGTCCTGCATCTTGTGAGGAGATTGAAGTATGCCTCACGTGTGAGCGGACGTGAATCACAAATAGTTCTTGAAGCCCGAATTGGTGACAGCAAGATCAATCTGGACAAGTACCGATACTTGGTGGCGGACCAAAAAGCCGTGGAAGACCATCCGATTTACAAGCAGATGATGCAGGACATGAAGTGTCTGCGCGTTGCAGAGGAGCTATTGGCTGCAGGCACGACCCCCGACGGTGTTTTGGGCTTCTTCGAGTCGTGTTATCATTGGTTCCGTGCCGGCAATTATTGGTTAGCCTCTCGGATCCCGCCGGCATCACGTCCGAAGAAAGACACGGGTGATGTGACGGTCGGGAGTCTCCAGTCGGGCGATCCGAATGACATGCACGGCTACCTCTCACCCTCCGGAAGCAACTTCATTGGCAAGAGTGTCAAGACACTTGGCTATTCGATCGAGTTTGAGAATGATCCGGCGATAGCGACAGCATCCGCATCGAGGATTGTTGTGACAAACCGGTTGGACCGCAATCTGTTCGATCTCGAATCCATGCGCCCCGACAAGTGGATTATGGGTGACAGGCAAGTCGATCTGCCGCACGACAGAAGTTTTGTCAAGACCCTTGACATGCGTCCCGAGATTAACTCGATCGCCGAGCTGTCCTACAATTTCGATTCCGGGACCGGCATGGCCACATGGAGCATCCGTACGCTCGATCCGATGAAGCTCGAGGAGAGCCGATGGGCCGAGGATGGCGTGCTCCCTGTCAACGACGACACGGGCCGAGGCATAGGGTATCTGACCTATACGGTCGATTTGGCCGACGGCCTCGCTGACGGAACACAGATTGACAACAAGGCTACGATAATCTTTGATGATAATGCGCCGATTGACACGCCGGTGTGGACCAATATCATTGATGATTCGCAGCCTGAGTCCGAGATCGTAGAGATGTCGACAGAGGATGATATGACCTTCGAATTTACCGTGACGGGCTCCGACACCGGGGCGGGCATCTGGCACTATGACCTTTACCTGCTGCCTGCCGGGTCAACGGACTGGCAGCTTGTCAAGACCGGCATTGAGGAGGATAGATTCACCTACACCTCCCCGACCACGCTGGAGGGTGCCGACTTCCTGATCATAGCCGTGGATATGGCGGGCAATCGTCAGGATGAGGCAGAGCTGAAGATTCTGCTCGGCGACTCGGACCGCAACGGGGTTGTTGACGCTAATGATGTGGTGGTGATACGCAACCACTATACCGGCAAGGCGACCGCACCCGCGCTGCGGAATGCAGATGTGACCCGCGACTCTAAAATTGATGCACAGGACGCCACGTCGACACGTATCATATATTTGGGGCCTAAGAAATCCACCTCTAATGTTAACCGTTTAAGAAGAAGCAAGAAATGAGAAAACTAATTCTGATGGTTTGGGCCCTGACCTCCTTCATGGCGGCAAAGGCCGACTTCATAACCACAACGTCGGAGAATCTGCATGTGTGGGCCGAGTTTCCCACAATTGTGGCCGATGGAGAGACTGTAAACTACATCACGATCTATGAGCATGACGATGACAACCTGAAATATACAGCGTTCAACATGGAGCTGTTGCTTCCCGAGGGCTTCCGGGTCAATCAGGTGAGGCAAGGGCGTGCCGAGGTGGACGATATATTTCTCTCGGAACGTGCCCATCCCACACACTCTATCGCCTGCAATATCGTCGACGGGGTAGACCTGAGGATCATAGCAGACTCGACCAACAACGAGGATTTCTATGACGATGACGAGTCGGGCAATCCTATGGATGAGCTGTTTACCATCGGGCTGATTGCCGACCCGTCGCTTGCCGCAGGTGAATATCTCGTGCAGCTGACCGGAATAAAGTTCGTGCTCAGTAACGCCGATGCAACCGTTCCGGCCAATGAACCGATCGACTATACCATTGTGGTGAAGCATCCCATCCACACATCCATCACGGAAGTAGATGCCGAGGATCTTGTGCCGGGTGAGTATTATGACCTGTCCGGCCGTAGAATCGACCCTGCCAAGGTGCACGGTGCGGTCGTCGTCTCCAAAGATCGGAAATTCCTTGTGAAATAGTCGCCGCGGTGGAATGATCCTGTCGATCTGAGACTATAATCAACCTGTATTCCGGGGAGGGTGGAATCTGCTCTTCCCGGAATCTTTTTTGGGGTGTGGAATGTTATAATTACGATCGTGGAGCGAGGATTGGTCTTGCTGTCGGTGACAGGACACCGAATTTTAAGTTTTTTAATTAAAATAAGCGAGAAACATAGGAAAAATCATCTAACTTTGCATCCTGAATCATTCCCGCGAAGCCTCAACCCGCTATCCACGAAAGAATAACAACACAAATCTCAACAATCACACCAACAATCATCAATTCGATTATGGAACAGAAAGAACTTGACCGTATCAGCTACGCACTGGGCCTGAGCATGGGCCACAACTTCCGTGCGAGCGGGATTGAAACCATCAACGTAGAGGACTTTGCCGACGGCGTGTCTGCCGTGTTCTACGGGGCTACCCCCAAGATGAGCTATGACGACGCCAAGGCCGAAATACAGAAATATTTTACCGCCCTCGAGGAGAAGCAGAAGGCTGAGGCCGCCAAGATGGGCGAGATCAATGCCGCTGCCGGCAAGCAGTATCTCGAGGAGAACGGCAAGCGTGCCGAGGTGAAGACCCTCCCCTCGGGCCTGCAGTATGAGGTGATCACCGAGGGCGACGGTCCCATGCCCAAGGCTGACGACCGCGTGGAGGTGCACTACACCGGCAAGCTCATCGACGGCACTGTCTTTGACAGCTCGGTAGACCGCGGCATGCCCGCCACATTCGGCGTCACACAGGTGATCCCCGGATGGGTGGAGGCCCTTCAGCTGATGAAGGCCGGCTCCAAGTGGCGTCTCTTCATCCCATCGCAGCTGGCCTATGGCCCGCAGGGTGCCGGCCCCATCGGCCCCAACGCCACCCTGATCTTTGACGTAGAGCTGCTGCGCGTATTATGACGTCACGCCGACTGTTGCTCTTGGTGCTCCTCGCTCCGGTGCTCGCCTTGGCGGCACGCGGGGCGGAGACGTCAGACTCGCTGGCACGCGCGCTGGCCGTCTACTGGGCTTCGGGGGCTGTCCCCGAGACCGTGTCGCCGGCCGAACGCGAGAGCATGGCCCGCGGGTTTGCCGACTATTACACTGCCACCGACTCTCTTGCCGACCGCTATCTGCGGGGGGCTATGATGGCGGGCCACATCAAGCGCTCGCTCAGCGAGGCGGCGCAGATGGGGCTCACCGTCGACACCGAGGCCGTGGGGCGCTATCTGGCAGGCGCCATCAGGGGCGACGAGCTCGGCTTCACGCCGCGTGAGGCAGCGGAGTTCATCGACCTGCAGGTGGCTCCCGAGGAGGCCCGCGAGTTTTCGGACGAGTCGCAGGCGGCGTTTATTGCCGAGGCTGCCGGCCGGCCGGGAGCTGTCACCACCCCCTCGGGGCTGGTCTTTGAGGTGATCACCGAGGGCGAGGGCGCCGAGCCCGCCGACGGGCAGACCGTCGTGGTCAGCTACACGGGCCGTCTCAGCGACGGGTCGCAGTTTGACGCCACGGAGGCCCCTATCTCCCTGACACTGGGGCGAGTGGTGCCCGGATTTGACGAAGGACTCAAGATGATGAAGCCCGGCGGTCGCTATCGCATAGTGATCCCCTCCACCCTCGGCTATGGCGACAGAGGTGTGCGCGGGGTGATCCCCGGCGGTGCGGCGCTCGACTTCACCATTGATCTCATTGAAGTGAAACCATAAATAACTTATTTAATCCATATTTTTTGACAATGAAAAAGATTGTTTTGGCATGTGGCGTGGCCGCAGCCATCCTCGGAGTCACCGCCTCTTGCTCGGACAACGGTTCGACCGGCGTCTCCAACAGTTTTGCTGACTCACTCTCCGTGTCGCTCGGCGAGAGCCAAGGCATGCGTCTGGCCGCCGACTACAATACCAGCCTCCCCGAGGAGGAGAAGGCCAAGATGCGCAAGGACGACATCCTCCGCGGCATCAAGCAGGTCATCATGACCGACACCACCCAGCAGGGCTATCTGTCGGGCCTGTCGATCGGTCTGCAGGTGGCCGGCCAGCTGATGCGCTATGAGGAGGCCGGTATCCCTGTCAACCGTGCCAAGGTCTATGAGGCTTATGCCAAGGCCTTTGCAGCCGACTCTGTCAACGTCGACGAGCTCCGCGCCGTGCAGCAGCAATTCCAGACCCTCGCACAGCAGGCTCAGGAGAAGATGATGGAATACTACACCGCCCAGCAGGAGGCCGAGCGCAAGGCCAAGGCTGAGGCTCCCGAGGCTGTGGAGAACGCCAAGGCAGGCGCCGAGTATATCAAGAAGGCCGCTGCCGCCGACGCCGACGTCAAGGTGACCTCGAGCGGTCTGGCCTACAAGGTGATCAGCGAGGGTACCGGCGAGCCCGTGGGCGAGAATGGCCGTGCCACCGTCAAGTATAAGGGCCAGCTCATCGACGGCACCGTCTTTGACAGCAACGATCAGGGCGTGGTGTTCTCGCCCCGTCAGGTAGTGCCCGGATTTGGCGAGGGTCTCGCCATGATGAAGAAGGGGTCGCACTATGTGCTCATGATCCCCGGCGAGCTCGCCTATGGCGTGGATGGCGCTCCTCAGGCCGGCATCGGCCCCAACGCCACCCTCGTGTTTGACGTCGAGGTGACCGACATCCAGAAGTAATCCTCACCCCCGCGGGTGTGTCCCGCCCGGAAATATCTCTCCCCGTCTGTCCGCAGGAATTTGGACAGACGGGGAGTTTTCTGTATATTTGCAGGGTGGAATATCATCTTTAATCCATTCAAGCAAACTCCGCCATGCGAAAAGCCATCATAGCTCTTGCCCTCGGCCTTGTGGCCGCCGGCGCGTGGGCCAAGGGTGAGCTCACCTTTGACTCGAAGACGGTAGACTTCGGCACGGTCAAGTCGACCGCAGGCACCGTCACCGTCCGCTACTCATATACCAACACCGGCGACGAGCCCGTGGGGATAGTGACCGTGACCAACGGCGGCTGCGGATGCACGCGCCCCGAGTTCTCGCCCCGCCCCGTCAAGCCCGGCGAGAAGGGGGAGATAGTGATACACTTCAACCCGTCCACCTTCAGCGGCGAGGTCAACCGCGAGGTCAAGGTGCAGCTTTCCTCGCAGAAGAAGCGCGAGAAGCTGCGTTTCTCGGGCGTCGTGATCCCCGACAAGAAAAAGAAATAATCCTCCCCACCCCACTCCCTTAGACTCACTCCCTTTACAGCATATGTCGCTGCGCATAGCCATAGCCCTGATGTGGGCCCTCATCGCCCCCGTCATAGTCCCCTCCATCGCACGGGCCGACGCCCGGTGGGTGGAGACCACACATGATTTCGGTGCCTTTGACGAGGAGATGGGCACCGTCTACTGTACATTCGCGCTGGTCAATGACAGCCCCGAGCCTATAGCCATCCTGAGCGCGCGTGCCAACTGCGGATGCACCCGGCCCGAATACTCCACCGACCCCGTGGCCCCGGGCGACACCGCCCTGCTGCGCGTGGGCTTCGACCCCAAGGGGCGCCCCGGCCGATTCCAGAAGCAGATCACCGTCGACTGCTCGGCCGCTCCCGTGCGCACGCGCCTCACCATCCGCGGCACGGTGATAGGCTCGGGCAACACGCTGCGCTCGCGCTTCCCCCACGATGCCGGGGCGGCGAGGATGCGCACCCTCGTCATACCCTATGGCAAGGTGCTGAGCGGCACATCGCCCGGACAGTATGTCGAGGGATATAACGCCACGGCAGACACCATCCGCCCCGTGGTCAACTATAAACCGAAGTATATCAACGTGATAGTGCAGCCCGCGGCCGTCCCGCCGGGCGAGCAGTTCATCCTCTCCACCGTGTTCCACACGCCGCTGGCCCCCGACTGGGGCGTGGTGACCGACTCGATCCTCTTCACCCCCTCGCAGGGGGATGCGCCGGTCAAGATAGAGACCGTGGCCATAGTGAGCGAGGACTTCAGCAAGCTCACCGACCGCGAGCGCGCCGAGGCGCCCGTCATCGACACCTCGACCACCGCCGTCGACCTCGGCGCCATCTCGCGCACCGCCAAGCCCTCGGTGCACACCTTCGACATAATCAACCGTGGCAAGAGCACCCTCATCATACGCCGCATATCCTCGGCCGACCCCGCCGTGGAGGTGACCATGAAGGACACCCGCATCAAGCCGGGCAAGAAGGCCCGCGTGAGTGTGCGCGTGGACCCCTCACGCATCAAGGCGAGCGAGCTGCTCAACGCCCGCATCAGCATCATAGCCAACGACCCCGACCATCCGTCGACCACCGTGCGCGTGGTGGCCGAGATGCGTTGATAACCACCCAACACGCCAGCTATACCATGAATCATCCCGAAAACTCGGCCGAATATACCGGCCTCACCGTCAACTCGGGTGTGGCCCAGCCCCCCGTGGTCAATCCCTACATGCGTCCGCGCCGCCGCGCCGCCCTCCCCACCCCCTCGGAGATGGTGGAGGGTATCCTCCGGGGGGATGTCACCACCCTGTCGCGTGCGGTGACACTCGTGGAGAGCCTCGTGCCCGCCCATCAGGCGCTGGCTCAGGAGGTCATAGAGAAGTGTCTGCCCCACTCGGGACGCTCGCGGCGCATAGGCATCACCGGTGTGCCGGGCGCGGGCAAGAGCACGTCGATCGACGCCTTCGGGATGCACGTCCTCAAGCGCGGCGGCAAGCTCGCAGTGCTGGCCATCGACCCCTCGAGCGAGCGCACCAAGGGGAGCATCCTCGGCGACAAGACCCGCATGGAGAAGCTCTCCGTCCACCCCGACGCCTTCATCCGCCCCAGCCCGTCGGCAGGGTCGCTCGGCGGCGTGGCCCGCAAGACCCGCGAGACCATAGTGCTCTGCGAGGCAGCGGGCTATGACAACATCTTTGTCGAGACCGTGGGTGTGGGCCAGAGCGAGACCGCCGTCCACTCGATGGTCGACTTCTTCCTGCTCATCCAGCTGGCCGGCACCGGCGACGAGCTGCAGGGCATCAAGCGCGGCATCATGGAGATGGCCGACGGCATCGTCATCAACAAGGCCGACGGCGACAACATCCCCCGCGCGCAGCTGGCCAAAGCCCAGTTCAGCAACGCCCTCCACCTGTTCCCGCTCCCCGCCTCGGGGCGCACCCCCGAGGTGCTCACCTACTCGGGCTACTATGAGCAGGGGATCGACGAGGTGTGGGCCATGATAGACCGCTACTTTGAGTTTGTCAAGGCCAACGGCTACTTCGAGCGCCGCCGCGCCGAGCAGGCCCGCTACTGGATGTATGAGACCATCAACGAGCAGCTTCGCGCCCACTTCTATGGCAACCCCGAGATAGAGCGCATGCTGGCCGAGAAGGAGGCGCGCGTGCTCGACTGCCGCCAGAGCTCGTTCACGGCCGCGCGCGATGTGCTCGACTATTATTTCGCCAAGTCATGAGCTTCCTGCGCAGTGTGGCGTCGCTCTACGTCGACGGCTTCCGCTCCATGACAGTGGGGCGCAAGCTGTGGGTGCTGATACTGGTGAAGCTGGCGTTCATATTTCTGGTGATGAAGCTGTTCTTCTTCCCCGACATACTGGAGCGCGACTATCCCGACGACGCATCGCGGGCCTCGGCCGTGCGCCACACCCTCATCGACCGCACATCGCCCTGACACATATCCTTAAATCATCATTGAATTACTAAACGATACCGCTATGCAAGATTTATTAACCGTAGTCGACTGGTCGCGGTGGCAGTTTGCGCTCACCGCGATGTATCACTGGCTCTTCGTGCCCCTCACGCTGGGCCTCAGCGTGATAGTGGGCGTGATGGAGACCATCTACTATCGCACCCGCTCGGCCAAGTGGCTGGCCACCACCAAGTTCTGGATGACGCTCTTCGGCATCAACTTTGCCGTCGGGGTGGCCACGGGCATCATCCTCGAGTTTGAGTTCGGCACCAACTGGAGCAACTACTCGTGGTTTGTCGGCGACATCTTCGGCGCGCCGCTGGCCATAGAGGGTCTGCTGGCGTTCTTCATGGAGTCGACCTTCATCGCCGTGATGTTCTTCGGGTGGAAGAAGGTGAGCCCCGGATTCCATCTTGCCGCCACATGGCTCACCGCCATCGGCGCCTCGATCTCGGCCCTGTGGATTCTCGTGGCCAACGCTTGGATGCAATATCCTGTGGGCATGGAGTTTGACCCCGCGCAGATGCGCAACGTGATGGACGACTTCTGGGCCGTGGCCCTCTCGCCGGTGGCTGTCCACAAGTTCTGCCACGCCGTCTTTGACGGCTGGGTGCTGGCCGCCGTGTTCGTGTGTGGCGTCAGCGCGTGGCTGCTGCTCAAGGGGCGCCGCAGGCAGATGGCCCTCGACTCGGTGAAGATAGCCGCATGGATGGGGCTCGCCGGCATGCTCCTCACCCTCTGGAGCGGCCACAGCTCGGCTGTCGACGTGGCCCGCGTGCAGCCCATGAAGCTCGCAGCCATGGAGGGGCTCTATGACGGCAGCCGCGGCGCCGAACTGGTGGGCGTGGGCATCCTCAACCCCTCCTACGACCGCACCGACCCCTCGCAGTCGGCCCCTCCGTTCCTCTTCAAGATTGGCATCCCCAAGGGGCTCAGCATACTGGCCAATATGGACGCCGACTCGTTCGTGCCCGGCATCAATGACCTCATCGAGGGTCGCGGCATGGACGCCGACGGCGCCGAGGTCAACACCGTGAGCTATGCCGAGCGCATAGAGCGCGGGCGCCTGTCGCACGAGGCCCTGCGCGCCTTCGACCGCGCCCTCACCGAGGGTGACACCGCCGCCATGGCCGAGGCGCGTGCCGGCATCAGGGAGAACTATCCCTACTTCGGCTACGGCTATCTCGACTCGCCCGCCGAGGCAGTGCCCCCGGTGGGGATGACGTTCTACTCGTTTCACATCATGGTGCTGGCCGGAGGCTATCTGATGCTGTTCCTGCTGGTGGCCCTGTGGAGCGTCTACAAGCGCCCCTCGCTGTGGGAGGCCCGCTGGTGGCAGTGGGTGGCCATCCTCTCGGTGGCCGTGGTGTGGATATGCTCGGAGGCCGGATGGATCACCGCCGAGGTGGGACGCCAGCCGTGGATCATACAGGACCTCATGCCCACGCGCGCCGCTATCTCGGAGATCTCGTCGGGCTCGGTGATCCTCACCTTCTGGCTCTTTGCCGCAGTGTTCACCGCCCTGCTGGCCGCTGAAATGACTATTATGGTAAAACAAATCAACAAACCCGAGGAGGACTGACGCTATGGAACTCGCGACTCTTCAACAATACTGGTGGCTGCTCATCTCAGTGCTGGGCGCCCTGCTCGTGTTCATGCTGTTTGTCCAAGGCGGACAGACCTATCTGTTCAGCGCCGGGAGCGAGGATGCCCAGCGGCGCATGGTGTCGTCGCTCGGCCACAAGTGGGAGCTGACCTTCACCACGCTGGTGGTGTTTGGCGGCGCATTCTTCGCCTCGTTCCCGCTGTTCTATTCCACCAGCTTCGGCGGAGCCTACTGGCTGTGGATGCTGATCCTGCTGAGCTTCGTGCTTCAGGCCGTGAGCTATGAATTCCGCTCCAAGCCGGGCAATCTGTTCGGGCGCGGCACCTATGACGCCTTCCTGTTCATCAACGGCGCCGTGGGCACCATCCTGCTCGGGGTGGCGGTGTCGATGTTCTTCTTCGGCGCGGAGTTTACCGTGGCCAAGGGCAATATCCTCGATGCCGGCTCGCCGGTCATCTCGCAGTGGGCGCCGGGCCACGGCCTCGAGGCCATCTTCTGCTGGAAAAATCTGGTGCTGGGCTTCGCGGTGCTGTTCTTGGGCCGCACGCAGGCCGCACTCTATTTCATCAACAACCATACGGACGACGATGCCTTCACCCTCATCAACCGCCGGCGCGTGCTGGTCAACGGGGTGGTGTTTGTGGTGTTCTTCCTCGTCTTCACTGGTCTGCTGCTCACGTCGCCGGGCATGCGCACGGTGGTGGACGGCGGTCTCGACGGGGGCCGGTCGGTGTTCGAGCCCGAGGACTACAAGTATCTCCACAACTTCCTGTCGCTGCCCGCCGCGCTGACAGCGTTTCTCGCCGGGACGGTGATGGTGCTCTACGGCGTGACGCGCACCGCCCTCTCCAAGGTGTGGACCGCGGGGGTGTGGTGGAGCGGCATCGGCACCGTGCTCGTGGTGATGAGCCTGTTCTGGGTGGCCGGCTATGCCGATACCCCCTACTATCCTTCGCTGCTCGACGCCTCGTCGTCGCTCACCATCTACAACAGCTCGTCGAGCCGCTTCACGCTCGAGGCCATGTCGTGGGTATCGCTCATCATCCCCTTTGTCCTCGCCTACATAGTCTGTGCATGGAGGTCGATGGACAGGAAAGATTGAAGTTAATAATTGGTAAATAGTGTTAAAAAGACCTCCTCCGCGGGAGGTCTTTTTGTGTATGGGCACTATAATTAGTATCTTTGCAGTGGAAAGTCACGGAGGAGGCCACAGCGCTTCCTCCGGTTGTTTATATATGCGATATGATAGACAAGCATGAAATCGAGGCACTGGTGGCCTCGGCCATAGAGGGCACGGACGTATTCGTCACCGAGATAAGCGTGAGCGCCGACAATGACATCGTGGTGGAGCTCGACTCGCCCACGGGTGTGGACCTCGACTTCTGTGCCGAGGTGAGCCGCCGCATAGACGAGGCTCTGGACCGCGACCGCGAGGACTATTCGCTCGAGGTGGGCTCGGCGTCGCTGTCGGCTCCGTTCAAGGTGCCCCAGCAGTATGACAAGCATCTGGGCGACAGCGTGGATGTGCTCACCGCCGACGGCCGCAAGCTGACCGGTGTGCTCACCGCCGTAGACCCCGCCGCCATGACCTTTACGGTCGAGGTGACGCGCAAGGTGAAGGAGCCGGGCGAGAAGCGTCCGCGCATGGTGGCCGTGCCCGAGACCCTCGCCATGGCCGACTGCCGCAGCGTGGCCTATCACTTCGACTTCAAGTGACTCTCCCCGGCGGGTCTGCCGGCCCCCGCATCACAGTGAACAAAATATAACTACCCGTATATACACAGAGACATGGCTAAGAAAGAGGAAGCTCCCAATATGGTGGAGCGTTTCGCCGAATTTAAAGAGCTGAAAAATATCGACAAGACCACCATGGTCAGCGTGCTCGAGGAGTCGTTCCGCAACGTGCTCGCCAAGATGTTTGGCACCGACGAGAATCTCGACGTCATCATGAACCCCGACAAGGGCGACGTGCAGATATTCCAGAACCTCGAGGTGGTGCCCGACGGTGAGGTGACCAACCCCAATCTCCAGATATCGCTGAGCGACGCCCGCGCCGACGAGGACCCCGACGTGGAGATAGGCGAGGAGCACACCAAGGAGATATTCTTCGCCGACTTCGGCCGCCGCGCCATCCTCAATCTGCGCCAGACGCTCCAGTCCAAGATCCTCGACCTGCAGAAGGAGGCCATCTACTCCAAGTTCAAGGAGCTCGAGGGGCAGCTGGTGAGCGGCGAGGTCTATCAGACATGGTCGCGCGAGACACTGCTGCTCGATGTGGAGAAGAACGAACTCCTCCTGCCCAAGAGCGAGTCGATCCCCGGCGACTACTTCCGCAAGGGGGAGACAGTGCTGGCGGTGATCTCGAGCGTCGACAACAAGAACAACAACCCCAAGATCACCGTGTCGCGCATCAGCGACACCTTCCTGCGCCGCCTGTTCGAGCGCGAGGTGCCCGAGATAGCCGACGGCCTCATCTCCATCCAGGCCGTGGCCCGCATCCCCGGCGAGCGTGCCAAGATAGCCGTGGAGAGCTATGACGACCGCATCGACCCCGTGGGCGCATGCGTGGGTGTCAAGGGCTCGCGCATCCACGGCATCGTCCGCGAGCTCCACAACGAGAATATCGACGTGATCCACTATACCAACAATCCCTCGCTCTTCATCCAGCGCGCCCTGAGCCCGGCCAAGATCTCGAGCATCCATCTCGACGAGGAGGCCCGCAAGGCCGAGGTGTTCCTGCGCCCCGAGGAGGTGTCGCTGGCCATCGGCAAGGGTGGCATGAACATCAAGCTCGCCTCCAAGCTCACAGGCTATGTCATCGACGTGTATCGCGACACCCCCGAGCAGGTGGAGGACGACATCTATCTCGACGAGTTCAAGGACGAGATCGACGACTGGGTGATCGACGCCCTCAAGGACATGGGCTGCGTCACCGCCCGCGAGGTGCTGCGCACACCCCGTCAGGAGCTCATCGACAAGGCCGACCTCGAGGAGGACACCGTCGACAATATCATCGCCATCCTCAAGGCTGAGTTTGACGAGGAGGACGATGCCCCCGCCGGCACCGACGCTCCCGCACCCGAGGCATGATGACACGCCCTCAGTGACCACACATATCCTCTCCTCACACCTCTCTCCCCGATTACTCTCATCCAAGTCCCGAATATGCCGAGAATCAAGATAAGTCAAGCCGCTAAAGAATTTAATGTCTCGATACCCACAGTGGTCGAGCAGTTGCAGAAAAAAGGTATCACCGTAGATGCCAACCCCAACACTCGCCTTGATGAGAGTGCCTACAACATTCTCCTCGATGCCTTTCAGCCCGACCGCAAGGAGAAGGCCAAGTCGGACAAGATGCGCCAAGAGAAGGCCGTCCCCGCCGCCAAGCCCGAAGCCGCGCCGGCTGAGGAGACCGCGGACAGCCGCCGCCACTCGGGGCTGCGCGTGGTGGGCCATATAGACCTCAACGCCCCCGGCAAGCCTGTGGTGAAGCCTGTTGAGGCCCCCGCCGCCGAGGTGAAGCCGGCCCCTGTGCCCGCCCCCGAGGTGAAGAAGGAAGCCGAGCCCGAGGTGAAGAAGGAGGCTGCTCCGGCCCCTGCCCCCGAGGTGAAGAAGGAGGCCGAGCCCGCTCCCGCCCCCAAGCCTGCTCCCGCCCCTGCGCCCGCTCCTGCCCCTGAGGTGAAGAAGGAAGCCGCCCCCGCTCCGGCACCCAAGCCTGAGCCCGCTCCGGCGCCCGCCCCTGCCCCCGAGGTGAAGAAGGAGGCCGAGCCCGAGGTGTTCCGCGTCAATCCCGAGCCTCAGATGGCCGGCCCCAAGGTGGTGGGCCACATAGACCTCGCCTCGCTCAACCAGTCTACCCGCCCCAAGAAGAAGGGCAAGGATGACCACCGCCGCGGCGGCTCGCAGCCCGGAGCTGCGGGAGCCTCGTCGCAGCCCGGCCAGCGCAAGAAGCGCCAGCGCATAGGAGGCAAGGAGCGTGTGGACATCGAGAAAGCCGGCAGCCAGACCTCTGACTCGCCCCGCGACAATCATGGCCGCGGAGGTGACGGACAGCAGCGTCGCGGTGGCAATCAGGCCTCCGACAACCGTCGCGGCGGCAATCCCAAGGACCGCAACAAGAGCCGTCAGCCCGTCCACACCGAGGTGAGCGAGGAGGATGTGCAGAAGCAGGTGAAGGAGACCCTCGCACGCCTCACGGCCAAGGACAAGGGCCAGAAGAAGGGCGCCAAGTGGCGCAAGGAGAAGCGCGAGGCGTTTGCCTCCCATGCCCGTGAGGCGGCAGCCGAGGCAGCCGCCGAGAGCAAGGTGCTGCAGATCACCGAGTTTGTCACGGCCAACGACCTCGCCGTGATGATGGATGTGCCTGTCAACAACGTCATAGCCACCTGTATGAGCATGGGCGTCATGGTGTCCATCAACCAGCGCCTCGACGCCGAGACCATCAATATCGTGGCCGAGGAGTTTGGATTCAAGACCGAATATGTCTCGGCCGAGGTGGCCGAGGCCATAGGCAACGAGGAGGAGGATCGTGAGGAGGACCTCATGGCCCGTCCCCCGATCGTCACCGTCATGGGCCACGTGGACCACGGCAAGACCTCGCTGCTCGACTATATACGCAACGCCAACGTGATCGCCGGCGAGGCCGGTGGCATCAC
>CAZAWC010000023.1:0-27136 GCA_964488595.1 uncultured Staphylococcus sp.
CATTAGGCGTTCTTGAATGTATTAAGTTTTATCGCTCAGTAACAGTCAATTACTGTCAATACAAATCATTAATAATCAACTAATTACTTGCCGATGCAGAAGCGGGAGAAGATGGTGGTGAGGATTTCTGTGGTGGGGATTTGGCCGGTGATGGTGCTGAGGTGATGGAGGGTCTGGCGTACGTCCTGGGCGATTAGGTCGCCGGGCAGGTTTGTGTCCAATGCTGTCAGTACTGCATCTGCCGAGAGTAGTGCCTGCTCCAGTGCTGTGGCATGGCGCTGATTGGTTACAAGCAGGCTTTCTGATGTGTCTAATTCGCGCCGGGCATATTGTATCAGTTTCTCCGTAAGAGTATCTATCCCGGTCTGATTTTTGGCCGAGATGGGCAGAATTTGTGCGCCTGAATCCTTTACGGTTTCCTCTATCTCCATGCGGGTTTGTTCAGTGTGAGGGAGGTCGGTCTTGTTGAGTGCCAGGATGATTTCAGGATTATGTTCCGTTTGCCTGATTTGGTCAAGAATTTCTGTTGGAGCAGGGGCTGCGCAATCAATTACTGCTATGATTATCTGCGCTTTATTGAGTGCCTGAAGTGAGCGTTCAATACCGATTTGCTCCACTTCATCATCAGTTCTGCGTATTCCCGCAGTGTCAATGAAGCGGAAGGTAAAGTCTCCCAGTTCAATTGTTTCTTCAATTGTATCGCGGGTTGTGCCATGAATCTGACTGACAATGGCACGGTCAGTTCCCAGAATGGCATTGAGAAGTGATGATTTTCCGGCATTGGTTGCGCCGACTATTGCAACCGGTATCCCGTTCTTAATTGCAGTGCCTTTTTTGAATGAATTGAGGAGGCGGGTTATTTCATTCCTGATTTCAATTGTCAGCTGTTTGAGATTTTCACGGGATGCAAATTCAACATCTTCCTCAGAAAAATCCAGTTCCAGTTCAAGGAGGGATGCAAGATCAACAAGTTTGGAGCGCAGCAGACTGAGGTGCCGTGAATATTCCCCGCTGGCCTGAGAAACTGCAATGCGATGTGCCGCTTTTGATTCAGAGGCAATTATATCAGCCACGGCCTCTGCCTGAGCCAGATCCATTCTACCGCTAAGCATTGCCCGCTGGGTAAATTCTCCGCGCTCAGCCAGACGTGCTCCCGCAGAAATGAGTGCCTTGAGCACTTCCCTCTGAATCCATCTTGAACCATGTACGCTAAACTCAACAGTATCCTGCCCGGTAAAAGATTTAGGGCCACGAAATACTGTGGCTACAGCCTGATCAATAACTTCACCGCTCTGATTTACAATTTCCCCCAGATGCGCCGTGTGGGACGCCGCCTCAGTGAGCTTCTTCCCTTTCCAAAGTTGAGAAGCAATCCTGAGGGCATCAGAACCGGAGAGACGGATTACTGCAATTCCTCCCACTCCTGCCGGAGTTGAAATGGCACATATTGTATCTTCGGGATTATAAATCTTTGCATCCATGAAGTATAATTTTTAACGGTTACTAGGACGTGCCCAAGTTCGGAAATCCGCAGAGGATTCAATGTTATTCTCAAGATTATCAGGCAGAGAGCTGAAAAAGTCGTACCCCGTAATTTCTTCTATTTCATCCACGGTGTAAACCATGCTCTCCAGTTGATCATGAACGGGAGCATTGGGAACGATGAATCCGATTGCACGCGGCGGATTGGCATTCGGCGCCAAGATTATTTTAAAGAAACGTTCAGGCACGGTCACTCCGGAAGGACCAATCGTTCGGGGCATTCTGTCAGACAGAACCGGACCGGCAATAATAACCAACTGACTGTCTCTGAGAGCCCAGCGCCGAGTTGCCTGTTCAAGAGAATTCCACTGACCAGCATTGATACTGTGAACCTGGGGGCATATATTGGTCAGGAGGTGTGACTGATCCATTGCAACAGAGCTCCATTTCATATCCGCAGCCGGAGCCATATGGCCTCTGTCAAATCCTGAACCGCGATAATCCTGAAGAGTAGCGCAGCCCTCAACATTCTCATCTGCAGCAAAATTGGACCGCCGAGGCTCATCTCCATTCACCTTTTCAGGTGTGAGTTCCCATGCCACATAATTGGGCTGATGATGCGTGGAGTTGAAAGAAACCTTAAAACCCAGATAGCGGATGTCCTGAGCGGCTTGGCCGTCAGGAAGCTCAACAATCATCAGGGAATCCAGAGGCGAATTTACCGGCTCAAAATCATTGTTCCGGTTCTGGTCACACCAGGCAACAACAGATGTAAAGATGGCTATGAGTATTACAGCATAAAGGACGGCAGCGCGAGTGGTCTGACTGATAGAGCGGGGCCTCTGCGCACGCCTGCGACTATACTCATTGTTTAACTTTTTATTGTTATTGTTCATAAATTCAAGGTTTTAAAAGCAACTTCAAGTGAATCAAGAGCGCTCATATCCAAAGCAGCCGAGAGGCTGAACCTCAGCCTGTCTGTCCCTGGGGGAACTGTTGGAACGCGGATGGGTAATACATTAAATCTGTTATTCTTGAGATGCGCTGAGGCAGCCAGGGCTTTTTCCGGAGTGCCAAGAATAAAAGGTTGGATATGCCCGGTGTGCTCACTTTCAAGTAGGGAACTGAGTCGCTCTCCGAGAACCCGCAGCCGAGCGCGTTCGGATTCCATACCGAGCGCTTTTCTGAATGTAAAACGGCTCCATGCCACTTGCAGCGGAGAAAGTGCCGTGCTGAAAATCAGTGAGCGTGCGCGATTAATCAGGTAATCCTTGAAAGCCTGTTCACATACCACATATGCTCCGCTGGAAGCAAGCGCTTTTCCGAGTGTTCCAATTATAAAATCAACCTCGGATTTACCGTAACAAAGACCCAGTCCTGAGGGACCACAAACGCCAACAGCATGAGCCTCATCAACATAAAGCAGTGCATTGCCAATTTCTTTCTTGATTCTGATAAGAGCTTCAATATCAGCAGTATCACCATCCATGCTGTAAACTGATTCAACAATAAGGAGAACAGTTTTTCCAGATGCAGCCGCCTTGTGCGCCAGACGTGACGCATGCTCATAATCATTGTGCCGGAAGCGTTCAAAAGAAGCGCCGCTGAGCTTGATTCCATCAATAATACTTGCGTGAACCAGTTTGTCGGCAATAATAATGGTATCCTTGGACGCTAAAGCACTTATAATACCGGTATTGGCATGGTAACCGCTGTTGAACAGCAGGGCAGGGCGCCGGTAAGCTTTTTCAATATCTGCTTCCAGCATGGCATATTGGTTCTGATCAGATGCCAACAGACGTGACGCAACTGACCCCAAGGGAATTTTGCGTATTTCTTCACTGTCCAGAAACTCATGCTGAAACTCCGGTCTGGCGTTTATTCCCAAGTAATCATTTCCGCTCAGATCAATTATGCCCTCCGGAGCACTATCCGGAATGACCCTCAGGTTTGAGCTCTCACGCAGCTGACTCAGAGTGTTTTCAATAGTTTCCCTCATCCTTGATTATATCTATAAGGGCAGAGCAGAGCACTTCAAGATCAGAGTCAGATATAATATACGGTGGCATTATATAAACATTTCTTCCGAAAGGTCTTATCCATACTCCACGTGCAGTGCAAGCTTTCTGGAACTTTGCCACATTGACATTACGCTTCATTTCCACCACCCCTATAGCGCCAATAACACGTACATCATCAACATTAGGGAGCTCGGATGCAGGAGCCAGGTATTCTTTCAGTTTCATTTCCAGATGACTGATAATCTGCTCCATTGGTTGCTCAGCCAGCATCTTTGCAGACTCAACGGCCACAGCACAACTCAAAGGATTTGCCATAAAAGTGGGCCCGTGCATCATCACACCGGCTTCAGAGGCGGAAATGGCATCCGCAACAGCCTTTGTGGTCAGAACAGCACTCATAGTCATATATCCGGCTGTCAGCCCCTTACCAATACACATAATGTCAGGTTCAACCCCTGCGTGTTCCCATGCAAACTTACGCCCGGTACGCCAGAAGCCCGTTGCTATTTCATCAAATATCAGAAGAACCTTATACTTGTCACAGAGTTTCCGTGCCTGCCTCAGATACTCCGGATGATAGAACCACATGCCTCCGGCACCTTGCACAATAGGCTCGAGTATCAGTGCCGCAATCTCATCAGAATGTTCTTTAAGAATATTCTCCAGAGAAGAAATATCTTCCGGGTCCCATTCACCGTCAAATCTTGAACGAGGTTTTTCTGCAAAGAAACGCACCGGAAGAGCAGACCCAAACATACCGTGCATCCCAGTTACCGGGTCACAAACGCTCATGGCATTCCATGTGTCTCCGTGATAACCACGCGCAATGGTGACAAAATTGGTTTTCATGGGATTCCCACTCAGGGAAACTGCAGCCTGAATTGCCATTTTCATCGCCACTTCCACTGCCACACTTCCTGAGTCTGCGTAAAAGATATTATACATGCTCGGGGGTGCCATCTCAAGCAGAATTTTACCAAGCTCAATAGCCGGTTCATGAGTAATACCACCAAACATTACATGACTCATCCGGTCAAGCTGTGCCTTGGCCGCATTGTTAAGTCGTTGATTGTTATAACCATGGATAACGCACCACCATGAAGACATACCGTCAATCAGCTCACGCCCGTCAGAAAGAGTAAGCCTTACGCCATCAGCACGGTCAACTTTGTATGTAGGTAATGGATTGGTAGTTGAAGTATAGGGGTGCCAAAGATGTTCGGCATCCCAGCTATCATGAAGTTCTGAAAGATTATTCATATTATAAAAGTTCAATCACCCCGAAGAATTCAGGGCGGTGGAAGTCCGGTCCCTCAGTCTCAATGGGGTTCCAACTCAGATAATGAGGAGCCCGGGACGCTGAAGCACATTTGTATATATTCCCTTCCATTCTGTACGGCCCATCACCGTCAATTCTCATCATATCAAGAGGAATGGAGACCAGCAGGTTCCAGTTAAAAACGCCGTCACGTTCCTCAAAAGGCTGAGAGCCACAGGATGGGAAACGGCTTATTCTTTCAATTTCAGCATCATCCAGGCGCACGGGTTCGGGCTTCCGGAAACGGTGTGAGGCGTTGACTGCTCCTATGCAATTGAATTCAAAGTTCCAATATTCCCCATCAGGGCGTGGGCGCAGAAAAATTTCCACACAACTGTCCTGGCTCACGGGGGATTGGTTATTACTGTTAACAGCTCTGAGCTGCCGGCTGCGTACGGTAAAATCCACATACAGTTTCTTACCGTCATGAGCCATGGTAAAGGACACTGACGGACGATACGGGAACTTATCGGCCCAGTTGACACAGTCCACAAATCCGCGCACCCCTGTGCAATCAAGACAGTACAACAACTCATCCGCTGTTGAGTACAGCGCCAGCTCCGGAACCTTGGGTACTGAAAGTATCTTAGCCATTATATTGTGCCGTAATGGTTCCGAAAACACCCATGGCAATGAGTAGAATACCGATAACCTTGTTAATGATTCCCACCGTCCTGACATTCAGTTTGCTGCGCAGTCGGCTAACCAGCAGGGTGATACCGTACCACCAGGCAATGGCGCCTAAAAATATTGACAGATACCCTGCACAGTAATGTTCTATATTAAATTCTGGCAGGATGAAATTGAATCGGGCAAACAGTCCGATTATAAAGAACAGTATCAGGGGATTGGAAAATGTCAAAAGAAACCCCGTCCCGAAATCACTCCAAAAATTATTGGCGTTGACGGAATTATTCTTTATGACACCTGTCTGTTTTTTACGATAAAGGAAAATACCGAACAGAATCAGCACAATACTGCCGAAGATGGTAATCATCAGCTGATGCCTGTCAATGAACCCAGTGATAAATGACAGACAGAAGCCCGTGAGAAGACAATAAACCAGGTCACTGAGAGCAGCGCCCAAGCCTGTAAAGAAGGCTGGCCAGCGCCCCTTGCTGAGCGTTCTCTGAATTACCAGCATGCCGATGGGGCCCATAGGTGCTGATATCAAAGCGCCTATAGCCACTCCGCGCGGTAATATGTAAAGAAACGGATCAAAGGGTGACATTACAGCTCAATTTTCTTACGGTAAAATTTAAATTCACGTCCGAGGTATTTTTCACGCACCACCGGATTCTGTGCAAGTTCCTCACTTGTCCCCTGGAAAAGGATACGCCCTTCAAAAAGAAGATATGCACGATCCGTGATTCGGAGTGTCTCCTGTGCGTTGTGGTCCGTTATCAGAATACCTATATTTTTGTGTTTGAGTTTATAAACAATATTCTGAATATCCTCCACCGCAATGGGGTCCACTCCGGCAAAAGGTTCATCAAGCATGATGAACTTGGGATTAATTGCCAGACAGCGTGCAATTTCCGTTCTGCGTCTCTCACCGCCGGAGAGCTGGTCGCCCAAATTCTTGCGCACCTTCTCAAGACGGAATTCTGAAATAAGAGCTTCCAGTTTCTCCTTCTGTTCAGCCTCTGTGAGTTTTGTCATCTGCAGAACAGCACGGATGTTATCCTCCACACTGAGCTTGCGGAAAACTGAAGCCTCCTGAGCCAGATAGCCGATACCGATCTGGGCACGTTTGTAAACCGGATATTTGGTAATGTCAAGATCATCCAGGAATATCTTACCCTCATTAGGCTCAATTAGGCCCGTGGTCATGTAGAACGTGGTGGTTTTCCCAGCTCCATTTGGACCGAGCAAACCAACAATCTCACCTTGGCGCACATTAATGGTCACATGATTTACCACAGTACGAGCTCCGTACTTCTTGACAAGATTGTCAGTACGGAGAACTGCACGCGGATCCTCCCGGATTTCGGCCTTCTCAATTTCTATTTCCTCAGCCTCAGTCATCAGCAGAAAGTTTCCGGTGTCACCCCGCGCAGAGTGCCTCGGCGAAGCCGGCTTTCAATATAATCAGTGAGCAGATTTACAGCCACTGTATTTGAACCGCCCTGCGGTACAATCAGGTCTGCATATCGTTTTGATGGTTCAATGTACTGGCAGTGCATGGGCTTGAGGACTTCCTGGTAACGTGAAATAACAATCTCAGGCGTACGGCCGCGCTCTATGCAGTCACGTGCTATAACGCGTATCAGGCGGTCATCAGGGTCTGCGTCAACAAACACCTTGATATCAAGCATCTCTCTCAGAACCGGGTCTGTGAGAACAAGAATACCTTCCACAATCACCACATCAGAAGGCTTTACCTCAACGGTTTCCTCCTGACGTGTGCATGTCAGATATGAATATGTGGGCATCTGAATGGTTTTTCCCTCCTTGAGCTGGCGCAGATGCTCCACAAGAAGTGTCCATTCAATTGCGGCGGGCTCGTCAAAATTTATTTTTGAACGTTCCTCAGGGGGAATATGGCTGGAATCTTTATAGTAAGAATCCTGTGGCATCACGGCCACCTCCCCAGCCGGAAGGCTGTTGATAATTTTATTTACAACGGTGGTTTTGCCTGACCCGGTTCCGCCGGCTATACCTATCACTAACATAAATTGAACATCATTAAAAAATTCAGGTGCGAAATTACAATTTTTTTTTGAGCTACCCAAACAGAGAAGTAAAAGGATTTGGGTCATTAAGGAAAAAATGCTAATTTTGCACGGAAAGCGGGCTTTTGCCCCTCATTGTTGAAAACATAAAAGAGAATGATTATAACAAATTCCCTGGAAACGTTCGGGCGATACTGCCTGTTCATGCGCAGAGTCTTCAGCCTGCCGGACCGCTTTGGCGTGTTTGTGCAGCGTACCGTATCTGAGATTGTCAAGCTCGGCATTGACTCCATTCCTCTTGTACTCATTATATCTGTCTTTATCGGAGCGGTAATCACCATCCAGATGCAGCTCAATGTCAGTTCCCCTCTGATGCCGGCGTATTCTGTCGGCCTGGCCACACGAGACATCACCCTGCTTGAGTTCTCAAACTCCATCCTTTGTCTTATTCTGGCAGGTAAGGTAGGTTCCAACATAGCTTCTGAAATTGGCACCATGCGTGTTACTGAGCAGATTGACGCCCTCGAGATAATGGGTATTAATTCTGCCAATTATCTTGTGCTGCCCAAAATTCTGGGTTTTGTTCTCTTTATGCCGGTGCTGGTGGTAATCTGTATGGCCACGTCATTTGTAGGCGGATTCGGAGTGGCGTTATTCACGGACCTTATTCCCGTGAGCCGTTATGTGTACGGTCTGCAGGCCATGTTCTCTGAATGGTACGTCTGGTATGGTCTGATAAAGAGTCTGTTCTTCGCTTTCATTATTGCAAGTACCAGTAGCTTTTACGGGTATTATGTCAAAGGCGGTGCCCTGGAAGTGGGCAAGGCCAGTACTGAAGGTGTTGTGAGCAGCAGTGTGTTCATTCTTCTTTTTGATGTAATCCTTACAAAACTCCTGCTGCAATGATTGAAGTTAAGAATCTGGTTAAATCCTTTGACGGCAAAACCGTTCTCCACGGTATTGACGCCACATTCTATACCGGCAAGACCAATCTTATTATTGGACAGAGCGGCAGTGGTAAGACCGTTCTGATGAAGAGCCTGGTCGGGCTGGTCCGTCCTGAAGAGGGCAGTATTCTGTTTGATGGTAAAGACCTGCTGAAGATGGACTCTCAGGCCATTCATAATCTCCGTAAGGAAATTGGCATGCTCTTTCAGGGATCTGCGCTTTTTGACTCGGAAACTGTACTTGGTAACGTAATGTTTCCCCTCAAGATGTTCACACGTAACAGTTATGAGGAGAACAAAAAACGCGCCATGTTCTGTCTGGAAAGAGTTAATCTTAAGGGCGCTGAGAAAAAATATCCGTCTGAAATTTCAGGAGGTATGCAGAAGCGTGTGGCCATTGCCCGTGCCATTGCACTCAATCCCAAATATCTCTTCTGTGATGAACCCAACTCCGGTCTTGACCCCAAGACCTCTATTCTCATAGATGAGCTCCTCAGTGATATTACCCATGAGTATAATATCACAACGGTCATCAACACCCATGATATGAACAGTGTCCTCGGAATTGGTGAAAACATAATTTTCATCAACAAAGGTTACCGTGAATGGGTTGGGGATATGTCCAAGATATATAACACGGGTAATGAAGCCCTCAATGACTTTGTATTCGCCACACGCCTTTTCCAGGAAGTAAGGGAGTATGTGGCAGAACACGGTACAACAACTCCGCCGGCCAAATGAGATTTGCTGATATCCCGGGACATGAGCAGGAAAAGGAGAGGCTGCGCCAATTGGTAGACGGCGGTCATATGCCTCACGCTCTTCTGCTTGAGGGACCTGCTGGAAGCGGTAAGTTCATGCTGGCTCGCGCACTCTCGGCTTATATCCATTGCACTGACCGTCAGAACGGAGACAGTTGCGGACGCTGCCCGGCCTGCCTGCAGGCTCAGTCTTTCAATCACTTGGATACCATTTACAGTTTTCCGCTGCTGAAGAAGAACAGCCGTACTACAATCTGTAATGATTATCTTGAAGATTTCACCTCGTTCATCACGGAGTCTCCGTACATGGATATGGAGCTGTGGCTTAAACAGATGGGAAATGTAAACGGTCAGCCTCAGATAAATGTGGATGAGGGTGCCGAACTGCTCCGTCGTGTGACTTTCAAAACCAGGGGTTCAAGTTTCAAGACTGTTCTGCTTTGGCTCCCGGAGCGCATGCATGAGGCCACTGCAAATAAACTGCTCAAGATGGTTGAAGAGGCATATGAGGACACTCTGTTCATCATGACCACTGACCGTCCCCGTGAGGTACTACCCACCATTTACTCTCGTTGCCAGCGTGTTGTCATCCGCCGGTATTCAGACAAGGAAATTGAACAGATTCTGATGAATCACGGCGCTGACGCTGCAGCCGCTCAGGAAGCCACTTTAATCTCCGGTGGAAATGTAAATGTTGCTTTCAAACAGCTGTTGTCTGGGGCAGAGCGTCAGGAGGATCTTGATCTGTTTGCAGATCTGATGCGTAAAGCGTATGCCAGGAAGGTGACGGAACTGCGCAAATGGAGCGAGAAACTGGCAGCTAAAGGTCGTGAACCGTCTATGCGCTTCATTGAATACTGTACACGTCTGATGCGTGAAAGTCTTCTGATGCACCTGTCCGAGCAGAAACTCCTCACTCTCAATAACGCGGAGGCTGTTTTCCTGAGCAAGTTTTATCCGTTCATTAATGAAAAGAACGTTCTTGAACTCATTGATCTGTTTGACCGTGCGCGTCTTGATATAGCAGGTAACGGTAATGCCAAGATTATTTTCTTTGACCTCGCCGTGCGGACCATCATACTTATACGGCGCAAATAATTCAGCCGGTAATGGATAATACCAATTTCTTATCACAGATAGTTGATTATTACGCTGCGGAAAGACCGGGGCATCCTCTCCATGAGAACGTAATTTATGTGGTTCCCAACAAGCGTGCCGGTGCTTTCCTCAAAAGTTATGTCCAGAAAAGCATGAAGGGAGTGGGGCGCATGCCCCGTTTCATGACCATGCGTTCCCTGCTTAATGTCATTGCTGTACGTCCTGAGCTTGGTACAAATGAATTGAGGTTTGTCCTTTTTGACGCATACCGCAAGGTGATGTCAAGGCGTGGTACTCCGGAAATGACACGTGATTTTGATTCCTTCATTTTCTGGGGTGATATAATTCTGTCTGATTTTGATGAGATTGATAAAAATCTGGTTTCAGCAGCCTCTCTTTTCAAGAACCTTCATGACCTCAAAGAGATTCAGGCAGATTATCTCACGGATGAACAGAAGGAGATTGTACGCAGGGTCTGGGGTGAATCCAGACTGACGCAGGAGGCGGAACGTTTCTGGCTTCATGTAGGTAATGATGAGAATGCCACTTTGGGGCATAAGTTCATTTATCTGTGGGAAGTATTGGATGAGCTTTTTGACCAGTTCCACTCTGAGCTTGACATGCTCAATGCCGCCAGCCCTGGTTATCAGTACCGCCTTGCCCTTGAGAGCATGGAGCCTGTGATTGAACGTGCACGCAAGCACGGCCTGGTCTATGCCTTTGTCGGATTCAATGATTTGTCCGCAGCGGAAATGCTCATTCTCAAACGCTTTCAGAAAGAGGGTATTGCATCTTTCTTCTGGGATATGGCGCCGGTGAAACGTTTTGGCTCTCACATTCCTGCACTCAGTAAGATTGTGAAGTTCAGCAAGGAATTCCCTGCTCCTGAAGATTTTGAGATTAATCTTTCAAAAGATGAGCCTCAGATTGAGGTCACTTCTGTTCCTTCCAATATTGCTCAGGCCAAGGCTGCAGGAGATATTCTTCACACTCTCCGGAACTGTGAAAAAATTGAATGGCATAACGCCATCAATACTGCCATCGTTATACCGGACCAGAACATGCTCATGCCCCTGATGTTTTCCTTGCCGGAGGAACTTGACAATATCAATGTGTCAATGGGTATGAGCTTCCGCACAACTTCATTTGCCACTCTCTTACATTCAATTGTTCTTATGCATCAGAGGGCAAGAAAAATCAGGGGTAAACTGCATTTTTATTTTGAAGATGTGGCGGCTGTTCTCAATCACCCTCATATACGCCTGATTGCCGGAGAAGAAGCCCAGAAAGTCCTTGATTATATCAGTGCCAATAAAATGTATAACATTGACCCTGATGAACTGCTTGGGCAAGGTTTTGAATTCCCGGAACTATTGTCTGTGGTAAGCGAGAACGGAACAGCCGCTGAGGCTGCCCGGTATCTGCTCAATCTTTTTTCATGGCTTCTGGATGGATTGGAAAAGGATGGTACTGAACAGGCCCGCTTTGAGTCGGATATAATCACGCGTCTGTCCCGTGAGGTTGCAGCCATAACCACCGGAGCTGAGATTCACCGTATTGAGATGGGGGACCGTACTTTCCTTTATCTTTTCCTGCGTCTGCTGGAACGTACCACCATCCAGACTGAGGGCACTCCGCTGTGCGGTCTCCAGCTCTTAGGTGTGCTGGAAACTCGTGCGCTTGATTTTGAGAATGTGGTCATCCTTTCAATGAACGAGGGCGTGTTCCCGCGCAAGCAATATTCCAAGACAATGATTCCGGCAGCTCTCAGGGCTGCTTACGGGCTCCCGGCTCCGGATGCTTTGGAGCAGTCTTATGCTTATTGCTTTTTCCGTCTCCTTTCAAGAGCTCGTAATGTTACCTTGCTTTATGACGCCCGCAGTGACAAAACCGGACGGTCTGAGGTTTCAAGATATGTAACACAGCTCAGGTACCTGGTTCCTGACGTAAACATGTCTTTTTCCTCTGTCAATATTATGGGACATGCTGATAATGAGCGCGTGCTTGTTGTGGAAAAGAAAGGAAAGGTGGCGCAGCTTCTGGACAGATACCGCACCGGTGGTAACCGCTTCCTGTCTGCCACAGCACTTAAGGATTACATGAGTTGTCCCATGAAATTTTACCTCCAGCGCGTCCGCTCTCTCCGTGAACCGGATGAAGTGGTGGATTACATGAATGCTGCTGAAATGGGTACTCTGGTTCATGAGACAATTCAGTTCATGTTTGAAAATCTCTCTGACCGCCGCGTGGATGCACAGGCTTTGCAGCGTCTTATTGATGATGATGCTGCAATAGAGCATGCCGTTGAGGTCTGTATCCGTGCTCTGAACAGGTATAAGAAATATAAGTCCATCAGAGACTTGCCCACAGAGGCGCGAATAATGGCCCAGGAGCTTAAGGTGATTGTCCGTCTTGACCTTATCGCTGAGTTAAATACATATTGCGCTGACGGAAACTCTTTTGTGTACAGGAACAAGGAGCTCAGGATAAGACAGGGTGGATGGAATATTACTCCGGATATTTCCGTTAACTGGTGGATGAGCATTGACCGCGTGGATTATACGGCAAACGGTCAGAGATTTATTGATTTCAAGACCGGATCTGATGAACTTCAGGCGGACAATTATGCCGCTCTGTTTGCCGGTGATTACAAGAAGGCCGGTATCTTCCAGGTACTCACTTACTGCCAGGCTTATAAGGATATGGTTGAAAATATCAACATTCAGCCTGTCATTCATTCCATCCGGGAAATAGCCCGGTATGAGCAGATTGAGCCGCTGGAGATTGCCGGAAAGGAAATAAACGCATATTCTCCTGAGGTTGAAGCCCAGTTCCGCCCTTTGCTTGAGGAGCTTTTCTCTGAAATATTTGATTACGATGTCCCATTCAGGCAGGTTGATGATATCTCCCACTGTCAGTTCTGCGCTTGCAAGGATATCTGCGGACGTATTTATCTGAAAGAATATTGACAGATGGCCGGAATTTACGTTCATGTTCCTTTCTGCCACGCCAAATGTGCGTACTGTGATTTTTATTCTCTGGCACGCATGGACTTGGCTGATTCTTATGTTCGTTCTGTTTTGAAAGAATATTCTTCAAGAAAAAATGAACTTGGCGACCACAGGGTAAATACCATTTATTTTGGAGGTGGAACTCCTTCAGCTCTCTCTGATAACCAACTGAGGACAATAATTGACTCTCTTCCTTCCACCGCCTCTGAGCTTACAATTGAAGTCAATCCTGAGGATGTCAGTGCTTCTCGTGCGGAGAATTGGTTAAAGATGGGATTCAACAGGGTCAGTATGGGAGTTCAGTCGCTTGTGGATTCTGAATTGCAGGCTGTCAGGCGCCGTCACTCTTCAGAAGAGGCACTTGAAGCAATCAGGAATCTGCGCTCTGCCGGTTTCTGCAATATCAGTTGTGATCTGATTTACGGGCTTCCGGGGCAGACTTTAGAGTCTTTTGAAACATCTCTCAATCTGTTACTTTCTGAGAATATTGAACATCTGTCTGCTTACATTCTCAGTTATGAACCCGGAACATTGCTTGAAAGGCAGTTAAGGCAGGGTAGGGTAACGCAGACTGATGAGGATACAATCTTAAAAATGTATTCTCTTCTGTGTTCTGTTTCCTCCCGGTTTGGATTTGAGCATTATGAAATTTCAAATTTTGCGCGTCCCGGGTATCGTTCGGCACATAATTCTTCTTACTGGAATTTTACTCCTTATCTTGGTCTCGGTCCGGGTGCCCACAGTCTTGCGGCAGATGGAGTACGCAGGTATAACATTCCTGATTTGAAATCATATTGCAGTGATTGTCATTCAACGCTCCGTACTGAAGATGAAACCGAAATTGATAGGCTGAACGATTTGATAATGATTCGTCTGCGCTGCGCTGAGGGTCTGGATTTAAGCACACTCTCTCCTCAGAGGGCAGATGATTTATGCAGGCGTGCTTACAGTCTCAGGGATGAAAACCTGGTCCGTATAGACGGTTCACGCTTATATATTCCTGAGGAAAGCTGGCTGATGGCTGACAGCGTTATCCGTGATTTATTTTTTGAATGATTATGGCAGAAACAATTCTTATTGAAGATATTAAAGATCCCCGCATAGCAGTCTATGCTTCCCTGACTGAGCGCCAACTGTTAAACAGGAAAAATCCGGACGAGGGTTTATTTATTGCTGAGAGTCCCAAGGTTATTGCTGTTGCGCTTAAAGCCGGTTATAAACCCGTTTCTTTCCTGTGTGAGCAGAAACATATAACAGGAGATGCACAGCCGCTTCTTGCCTCATGTCCTCAGGTGCCTGTTTTCTCCGGGACAGCTGATACTCTGGAAAAACTGACCGGTTACAGAATGAGTCGTGGGGTCTTGTGTGCCATGGAACGCCCTGAACTTCCGTCTTTGCAGTCTGTCTGTGATGGTGCTTCCAGAATTGTAATCATTGATTCTGTTGTGGATAATACCAATATCGGTGTCATATTCCGCTCTGCTGCTGCACTCGGAATTGATGCTGTGGTGTTGACGCGTACTTCCTGTGATCCCTTGAACCGGCGCAGTGTGCGTGTGTCAATGGGATCTGTGTTTCTCCTGCCGTGGACATGGGTTGACAATGCTTCAGAGGTACGGAAGTATGGCTTTAAAACAATGGCAATGGCTCTCACTGACAAATCCATTCCATTGGACTCGCCACAACTGAAAGCTGAACCGCGTCTCGGTATAATTATGGGAAATGAAGGTGACGGGCTTGCACTGGAAACCATTTCCTCTGCAGATTATACAGTAAGGATTCCAATGCACCACACTGTGGATTCCCTCAATGTGGGAGCTGCGGCTGCAATCGCCTTCTGGGAACTCCGGCGCAGATAAGTTTTATATCTTTATACCAGCTCACATATTAAGGTTGCTGAGCTGGAATCAACCACGCGCACACGCACATACTGACCAACCTTGAGATCCGCGCGCGGGAACACTGCTGTCTTGTTCTGACTGGTACGGCCCACCATCTGTTCCTTGCTGCGTTTGGCCACGCCCTCCACAAGTACCTCAAACTCCTTACCGATATCACGACGGTTGGACTCTGCTGAGAGTTTGTTCTGCAGTGCAATCATGCGGTTCAGCCGCTCAATCTTAACGTCCTCAGGCACATTGTCCTTCATTGTGCGTGAAGCAAGGGTGCCCGGCCGTTCTGAGTACTTGAACATAAAGGCTGAATCAAATCCCACTTCTTCCATCAGGGAGAGGGTCTGCTGAAAATCCTCCTCGCTTTCATTGTAGAATCCGGTGAATAAATCAGTGCTGATTGCAGCATCCGGCATGGCTTTACGTATGGCATTTATGCGGTCAAGATACCACTCACGTGTGTACTTTCGGTTCATATCCTTGAGCACAGAATTGCTTCCGCTCTGCACGGGGAGGTGAACATGCCTGCAGATATTGGGGTGAGCGGCCATGACGGCAATTGTCTTGTCACTCATATCCTTGGGATGTGATGTTGTATAACGAACGCGCATGTGGGGCACACGCTCTGCAACAGCGGCCAGTAAGTCCGCAAAATCTGTGTCTCCGTACTTATAGCTGTTGACATTCTGTCCCAACAGTGTTACCTCCTTGTACCCCTTGGCGGAAAGGTCATCAAGTTCACGCATGATACTTTCCACAGGACGGGAGCGTTCACGTCCTCGTGTGTAAGGTACGATACAGTAAGAACAGAAATTATTACATCCGCGCATTATGCTGATGAAACCTGAAATTGCATTGCCTCCAATTCGGACAGGTACCACAGTTCCGTAAGTTTCCGTAGTACTCAGCTCCACGGAAACAGCAGGCTCTCCAGCCTCGGCTGATGCAAACAGAGCCGGAAGATCCATATATGAGTCCGGGCCGGCCACAATGTCAACTCCGTAATCATTGATGAGATTTTCTCTTACACGCTCTGCCATACATCCGATTACGCCGATAATGAGCTTGCCTCCGCGTTTGCGGCGCATTGCTCCCAATTCTCTCAGACGGGCTCCAACGCGCTGCTCAGCATTGTCACGTATGGAACAGGTATTTATGAGGATGGCATCTGCTTCCGCAGCATTGTCAACGGTATTATAGCCTGCCATCTGAACTATGGAGGCAACAACTTCACTGTCCGCCACATTCATCTGGCAGCCATATGTTTCTATATATATTTTCTTCTCAGAACCTGCGGCTTCTGAGGTGAGATTTTCTGATGTCATAATCAAAAATATTTGTCCTTTTGGAGAGGATTGATTATTTTTGTGCAAAATTACAAAAAAATTACTGAATAATCTATACACAAAATACTAATCATTATCACAAAACAATGGCATTCAACGTCATAACCCCCCAAGAGGCCGCTGAGATGATTTCTCACGGTGATACCATCGGCCTGTCCGGATTCACTGCTCCCGGCACTCCCAAGGTAATAACTGAAGCAATTGCAGAAAAGGCAGTGCGTGAGCATGAAGCCGGTCGCCCTTTTAAAATCAACCTCTTTACCGGTGCCTCCACCTCTGACCATGTGGACGGTGTCCTTTCCCGTGCCAACGCATATAACATGCGCGCTCCTTATCAGAATGTTCCTGATCTGAGAAAACGCATCAATGCACATGACTGTCATTATTTTGACCGTCACCTGTCAGAGATGGCTCAGGAAGTTCGTTACGGTACTTACGGTCCCATTGACTTTGCCATCATTGAGGCTGCACATATTGAACCTGACGGAACCGTAGTGCTTGGCTGCGGTGTGGGTAATGTTCCCACTTACGCCAAAATGGCCAAGAAAATTTTCATTGAGCTCAATGAAAAACTGCCCCAGAGCCTGTACGGAATGCATGACATCTACATGCCCCTTGATCCCCCTTACCGCCGTGAAATTCCCATTTTCCGCGCCGATGACCGCGCCGGTTCTCCCGTGCTGAAAATTGACCCGGATAAAATTGTGGGAATTGTCCACACCAATTCATATGACTGCGTCAAGCCCTTTACCGCAGTGGATGAAACAAGTAAGCTCATTGGCTCAAATGTTGTCCGCTTCCTGGTGAGTGAGTACAAGGCCGGACGTCTCCCCAAGGAATTCCTTCCCCTGCAGAGCGGTGAGGGTAACGTGGCAAACGCTGTGCTGTATGACCTGGGTGAGAGCAAGGAACTTCCCAACTTCATGATGTACACAGAAGTTATTCAGGACGCAGTTCTTGAACTCCTCAAAAAAGGCAAGTGCACATTTGCTTCAACATGCTCCATGACATTCTCTGATGAGACAGAGAAAGAACTCTTCTCAGACATGAAGTTCTTCCATGACAAGATCCTGATGCGTCCCGCCGAGATTTCAAATAACCCTGAAATCATCCGCCGACTCGGTGTCATTGCCATGAACACAGCTCTTGAGGCAGATCTCTTCGGCAGTGTAAACTCAACTCACGTTCTTGGTACCAAGATGATGAACGGTATCGGTGGCTCCGGAGACTTTACACGTAATGCATATATCTCCATCTTCAGTTGTCCTTCCACCACCAAGGGCGGAGCAATCAGTAACATCGTTCCCATGGTGGCACACCCTGACCACTCAGAACACTCAGTGGATATCCTGGTAACAGACCAGGGCATTGCAGACCTCCGTCACAAGGATCCCGTTGAACGTGCTCATGAAATCATTGACAAGTGCGCTCATCCTGATTACCGTCCCCTGCTGAAAGAATACCTCAAGTTAGGTGCCGGCGGTCAGACACCCCACACGCTCAAAGCAGCTTTTGCATTCCACAATGCCTTCAATGAAACCGGAGACATGCGTAATGCAGACTTTGCCAAGTATCTTTGATAATAAATCTGAATAAATGTGACCGCCCGGAGGCTGTCTTCCGGGCGGCACTTTAACTTTTAAAGGTGATCAATGCCATATGAGCAATAAGTACGTTCAGAAAGTTCTGGATATTTTTCCACGCTTATTTTCATTCAACGGCCAGTTAGTTACACAGGAAACCGCAGAGCAGAATATTCGTGACGGAGTCAATTTCCGCGGCACCAATCTGCTCATTCTTGTTTTTGCCATATTCATTGCATCACTGGGCCTGAACACAAATTCCACGGCTGTAATTATCGGCGCCATGCTCATTTCCCCGCTTATGGGTCCCATCATCGGTCTGGGCCTCGGGGTGGGCATCCATGATTTTGAATTAATCAAGCGCTGTCTCCGTAATCTGATGATTGCGGCTGTGTTCTCCATCATTACAGCCACAGTCTACTTTCTCATTTCACCCGTAAACGAGGAACACAGTGAACTTCTGGCCCGCACATCTCCCACAATATATGACGTTCTGATTGGATTCTTTGGCGGCGCGGCCGGTATAATTGCGCTCGGAAGCACTAATAAAGGAAATGTACTTCCCGGTGTAGCAATTGCCACAGCCCTCATGCCTCCCCTCTGTACTGCCGGTTACGGACTGGCAACAATGCAGGTGCAGTACTTCCTCGGAGCATCATATCTTTTCCTTATCAACTCCATTTACATTGCCTTCGCCACTTTTATCGGAGTCAAGATAATGAAATACAAGGGACACGAGGTGGCTCCCACCGCCCGTTCCCGTAAAGTCATGCGTGTGGTTTATGCAGCAGCCATTCTGACAATGCTGCCCAGTATATACCTCACTTACCGCATGATTCAGAATAACAAGTATAACGTACGCGCAGATGAATTTGTACGCGCGGAGTGTAATTTCCCGGACACTCAGGTGCTGAGCAAGCAGATGAATGTTGAGGACGGGCAGCGCACTCTTACACTCTCCCTCATAGGCAAGTCCCTCCCGGCAGATTCCCTTTACCTGGCTCTGACATCACGACTGAAATATTATGGACTGGAGGGTACACGTCTGCGTATCTTCCAGGGTGGTGAAGCTGAAACGGCTTTGAGCAGGACAGCAAATGTATATTCAGTGGCACAGAGTACAATTACCCGTCAGCAGAATACAATTGACTCACTTACCTCACTGCTTGACAGCGAGAGATTCCTGGCCGGGGCTTCATATGAGATTGCTCCGGAAATAAAAGCCTTGTATCCGGAAATAAAAGAGTTGGGTATAAGTGAGATTGTTTTCTGTTGCCCGCAGGACAGTGCACGCACTGACACCTCCACCGTGGCATTGGTTCAGATTCACGGAAGACTCAGCGGAGAAAACCGGGAGCGTCTTGTTTCTTATCTCAGTGCACGGTTGGGACGCAGCAATGTTCATCTTGTTGAGGTTCCGGCTGCTGATACTCATTAAACCGATTCATCTTCTCTCTTCTCCTTTTTAGCATGGCAAGAATTGACCAGGAAACAGTAAACCGTATTCTTGAAACCGCTGACATTGTGGAGGTGGTGAGCGACTTTGTAAAGTTGCGCCGTTCCGGTGCCAACTATAAAGGTCTGTGCCCGTTCCATAATGAAAAGACTCCTTCCTTTTCTGTCAACAAAGCACGTAATATTTGTAAGTGTTTCAGTTGCGGCAAGGGCGGGTCTCCCGTCAATTTCATCATGGAGCATGAGCAGATGTCTTACCAGGAAGCGCTCCGGTATCTTGCCCGCAAGTACAATATTGAGATTGTAGAGAAGGAGATGACCTCAGAGGAGCGACGCGCTCAGAGCGAGCGTGAAAGTCTCTTTGCAGTCAATCAGTTTGCCATGCTCCATTTTGAGCACAATCTGACAGAGACTGATGACGGCCAGGACATAGCCATGGCATATCTGCGGCACCGAGGGGTGAGTGATGCCATGATAAAACGCTTTCATCTCGGTTATGCAATTGACAGAGGTGACAATCTGCTCAAGGCAGCCATGGAGGCAGGGTTTGCTGAAGATAAACTTGTTGCCACAGGACTTGAGGTTGAAACAGAAAGAGACGGAGAAAAGAATCTTTATGACCGATTCCGCGGCCGAGTGATTTTCCCCATACATTCTGTGGCGGGACGTGTGGTAGGTTTTGGCGGACGCACCATGCGTACAGACAAGAACATTGCCAAATATGTCAACTCTCCTGAAAGTCTCATTTACCGCAAAAATCTTGAACTCTACGGCTTCTATCAGGCCAAGCCGGCTATTGCCCGTAAAGACAAGGCAATTCTGGTGGAAGGATACCTGGATGTGATATCCATGCACCAGGCGGGGGTGGAGAATGTTGTTGCATCCTCAGGAACATCCCTCACAGAAGGACAGATAAGAGCCATACGCCGATTCACCAGGAATGTCACCATTATATATGATGCGGATGCAGCCGGCATAAAGGCTTCCTTACGAGCCATCAATATGCTGCTGGCTGAAGAAATGGACGTGAAGGTTCTCCTTCTTCCTGAGGGTGATGACCCGGACTCCTTTGCTCAGAATCACAGCTCATCTGAAGTGGAGGAATACATGGCCTCCCATGAAACGGATATCATAGCCTTTATGGCTGATATACTTCTGCGTCAGGTAGGCTCTGATGATCCAACAGGCAGAGCCAAGGTCCTCAACACAATTCTCCGCAGTGTGGCTTGGGTTACGGAACCGGTAAAGAGGCAGGAGTATATATCTCTGTGTTCACGCCTTTTCAGCGTACCTGAAAAAGTAATCAACAGCCAGCTTACAATTTTCACTGCGGAACGTTACGAGGAACTGCGCAAACAGCAGCAGCGTGAAATTCAGGAAGTCCAGCATAGGGAGGACAAGCCTTCAGTAACAGCTGAAAATAAAGCTCAGGATGAAACTGCAACCGCGCCGCAGAAACAACAGGAGGAAGCTCCGGAAAAACTTGTTGATCTGTCGCCCAACAAACTCAAACCATATGAAGCAATTCTGCTCCGATATGCTGTGAGGTATGGGTTTAAGACAGTGGGACAGATTGTAAATGAGCACGGGCTGACCGTGCCTGCAACAGTCATTGACATCATCAATGCGGAACTTGATGTGGACGGCATAACTTTTACTTATGAACCGTTCAAACGTCTTTATGATGCAATAATGGATTTCCAGCCGCGGTATCAGGCCGATCTGAAAACATTTACTGATACAGTTGATGCCGAATGTGCTGAGAAACTTGCAGCAGGCCGCGCTGCAACTGCCTCCCGCGGTGGAGGAATTGATGCCCTTCAGCAGGCCGACGCTGCCCTTGTGGCTGAAATTGAGGAGTACAGACGCAACAAAATTTCCGCTTACAGTTCCAATTACGTACAGAACCGCCTCCTCAACAGTCCGGATGATTTTATAAGAAAAGCCGCCACATTCTTTGTATCTGAAAAATATACACTCTCCAAGATATATACCCGCACAGGTAATGTGGAAAGCGAGGAAGACCTCCTGGCTTATCTTGTCCCCCGTGCTGTGAATGAACTGCGCAACGCCATCCTCAACGAGATACTCATTGACCTGAATGCACGGCTGTCAGAACTTGACCCTGCGGATGAGGGAGGCTCGGCTGAACTTATGCAGCAGATTGTGCAGTACAAGGAACTGCAGCGTACCTTGTTAAAAGAATTAGGTGACCGGATTATCCTTCCGCGATAATAATATTCTTTGGGGGGATTTACTATTAATCCACAAGATTATCACATTCAGACAGCCACAGAGCAGAAGAAGCATCTGAGGGCATGCGCCAGTCCCCGCGCGGACTCAGGCAGACACTGCCAACCTTTGGACCGTCCGGCATGCATGAGCGCTTGAACTGCTGATTGAAGAAGCGGCGGAAGAAAGTGCGCATCCATTTCTTAATGGTCTCCGCACTGTAAGATTCACTGAAGGCTGCACGTGCCAGCAGATAAATCCTCTTGGGTGTGAAACCGTAACGCAGGGTATAATAAAGGAAGAAGTCGTGCAGTTCGTACGGACCCACCAGGTCTTCCGTAATCTGTGCGATGGAGCCGTCAGCAGCTGCAGGAATGAGTTCCGGACTTATCGGGGTGTCAAGAATATCATCCAGAACAGCGGCTTGCTCTGCAGTGGCACATTCCTTGGAGTAATAGTTTACCAGATGGCGGACCAGGGTTTTGGGGACTCCTGCATTGACGGCATACATGCTCATGTGGTCACCGTTATATGTGGCCCAGCCCAGAGCAAGTTCTGACAAATCACCTGTCCCGAGTACAAGTCCGTTTTCTTTGTTGGCAAGGTCCATCAGAATCTGCGTGCGTTCACGAGCCTGGCTGTTCTCGTATGTGACATCTGTTACTTCAGGATCCTGGTTGATGTCCCGGAAATGAACCGTCACAGCTTCCGCAATCGGTATCTCCATGGCCGTAACACCGAGGTATTCCATTAGTTTCAGGGAATTGGAGTGAGTGCGTCCAGTTGTTCCGAAACCTGGCATGGTTACTCCGATTATTCCCGCTCTGTCAAGCTGCAGTCTGTCAAATGTACGAGTGGCCACAAGCAGAGCCAGGGTGGAATCCAGGCCTCCGGAAATACCCACCACAATCTTGCTGCAGTGAATGGCATTGAGGCGCTGTGCCAGTCCGGCCACCTGAATATTTATTATTTCTTCGCAGCGGTCGCGGAGGTCGCGTCCGGATGAGGGAACAAAGGGCCTGGGGTCAACGTAACGCTCCAGGGTCCAGTTTTCAGGTTCAGGGATGGAGCAGGGGAGTACGGTCACCGGGCGGCCGCATGCGCCTTCCCTCTCAGCACATACGCTGAAGGAAGTCAGATGGAGGCGGTCGCGTCTGATAGCTTCAATATCCACATCCGCCCACATCAGAGTATTGCCGCTTTCCCAGCGGGAAGAAACCGCCAGGTCCCGGCCATTCTCACATATTATGAGTTTGGAGTCAAAGACAAGATCAGTGGAGCTTTCACCGAATCCTGCTGAGGCATAGGCGTAAGCACTGACAGTGCGTGCGCTCTGTCCTGACACAAGGCTTCTCAGGTAAGAGTATTTCCCAATCAGGTCATTGCTTGCACTGAGGTTGACAATCACCTCTGCGGAGGCAAGGGCCGTGCGACTGCTCGGGGGCATGGGAACCCACAAATCCTCACATATTTCCGCGCTGAATGTTACGCCCTTGAAAGAGAAAAGAGCTCCGGCTTCAAACGGTTTGCCATTGAGGGTACGTGGCTCACGGGGAGCAGCCCTGAACCAGCGTGTTTCATAGAATTCGTTATAATCCGGCAGATAAGTTTTGGGAATATAGCCGGCAATCTGACCGTCATGAATCACCACGGCGCAGTTATACAGAGTGCCGTCAAGCTCCACCGGGGCGCCTACCACAAACGCGGAACCGGGATAAGCGGCGGAAGCCTGGGCAATTGTTTTCAGACCTGTCTCCACACCGTCCAAAAGAGTGCGGTTATGGAAGAGCTCTCCGCAGGTATAGCCGCTCACGCACAGTTCAGGAAATACTGTAAGGTCCACGCCGGCATCTGCCGCGCGGGCCATCAGTCCTATGATATTTGAAACATTGTGAACCGTGTCAGCAACCTTGACAGCCGGGCTGGCTGAGCCTACTCTGAAAAAACCGTGTTTCATGTATATGATTTAAAGCTAAAATTCTATCAATTAACCGTGTGATGCGCGGCGGTACAGCACCACCGCAATCACAGTATATATGGCATTGGGAATCCACATGGCCACAAAGGCACTTGTGAGTCCGGAGATGGCAAAGGTCTGGGTAATGGTCATAAAGAGAATGTAACTGAAACTCAATACCAGTCCAATACCTATATTAAGCCCCATGCCACCCTTGACTTTCTTGACGGAAAGGGTCATGCCTATAATGGTGAGGATGAAAGCCGCAGCGGTCATGGCAATGCGTCGTTCACGTTCCACCTCAAAGCTCTGAATATTTGCCACACCGCGCTGCTTCTGCCTGCGGATGTACTCGTTCAGGTCAGGGGAAGTCATGGTCTCATGGTCTACCTCTGAAATGAGGAAGTCGCGTGGCTCAAAGGCTATGGATGTGTCACGCTCATGGGCGCGGGTTATCACTTCACGGCCGTCCCTGAAATCTCTTCTGACATAATCATACAGGCGCCAGGTGTACAGGGTGTCCCAGTGTATGTTTGTGGCCGTGACGCGGGAGACCATCTGCTTGGTGGAGTCAAATTTTTCCAGAGAGAAACGACGTCCGGTGCGGGAAATGTTATCATAACTTGCCATGTATGCAATTTCACCCGGAGCCACCATCAGCATGATGTTCGAACCGTAATCAACACGCTTGTTCTTTACGTAAGTGTTTGTGTAATTGATGCGTTTGGCATTGGCAGGCGGAATGACATATGCACTGAGCACAAATGTGGCCGCAGCAATCACAGCTGCAGAGAACATATAGGGTCTGAGCAGACGCCTGAAGCTCATTCCGCTGCTGAACATGGCAATGAATTCACTGTTGCCGGCCAGTTTGGAGGTGAAGAAGATGACCGCAATGAAGGTGAACAGCGGGGAGAACTGATTGGCAAAATACGGCAGGAAGTTCAGAAAATAATCAACGATTGTGGCCTTGAGCGGGGCCTTGACAAATGAGTCAAGCTTTTCATTGATGTCAAACACCACCACAATTGCCAGCAGCAGAATGATGGCAAAGATATAGGTTCCTAAGAACTTACGGATGATGTATCTGTCAAGAATCTTGAACACTTTAACCGTCAATAATCAATTATCAATCATGCTTACAGACGCCGCCCCAACTTGCCTACCATTTCCTTTTTCCACTCCGGGAAACTGCCGTCAATGATATGCTCACGAGCCTGACCAACCAGCCAGAGATAGAAGGCAAGGTTGTGAATGGAGGCAATCTGCATTCCCAACAATTCATCGGCCGCAAAGAGGTGACGGACATAAGCCTTGGTATAAACCCGGTCAACCACACACGGACTGTCCGCCCATAAGGGAGAGAAGTCATTTGCCCACTTGGCATTGCGCATATTCATTGTGCCCTCAGGGGTGAAGAGCATACCGTTGCGCCCGTTGCGGGTAGGCATCACGCAGTCCATCATATCCACTCCGCGGTCTATGGCTTCAAGGATATTGATGGGAGTACCAACTCCCATAAGATAACGCGGACGGTCTGTGGGCAGGATGGCGTTCACCACTTCAATCATGTCATACATGGTTTCCGCGGGCTCGCCAACGGCCAGGCCGCCAATGGCATAACCGTCAGCCCCTAAGGACTTGGCATGCTCAGCTGCCTCTGCCCGGAGATCCGGGTAAGTACACCCCTGGACAATGGGGAAAAGGCTCTGACTGTGACCGTAAAGCGGCTCGGTTTCCTGGAAATGTTTCCATCCGCGTTCAAGCCAGCGTTTGGTCAGGTCAAGACTTTTGCGGGTATAAGCCCTGTCTGAAGTGCCGGGAGGGCACTCATCCAGAGCCATCATGATATCGGAGCCTATAATACGCTGAATATCTACCACCTTTTCAGGGGTGAAGAGATGTTTTGAACCGTCAATATGGCTGCGGAATTTGGCGCCTTCCTCTGTAAGCTTACGGTTGTCAGACAGTGAAAACACCTGGAAGCCACCGCTGTCTGTCAGGATGGGACGATCCCAGCCATTGAATTTGTGCAGCCCTCCGGCCTGGCGCATAATCTCCATTCCCGGGCGCAGATAAAGATGGTAAGTATTACCCAGTATTATCTGAGCCTTAACCTGACTGCGCAGCTCCTCCGTGTGAACTCCTTTCACAGAGCCGCACGTACCGACGGGCATGAATATGGGAGTCAGAACCTCACCATGATCAGTGCTGAACTTCCCGGCCCGGGCTTCTGTGCCGCGGCAGACTGCTTCTACCTTAAATTCCATTTATTATTTCTGAAAGAAAACATCAGGGTATTCACCCTTGGCGTGCAGTGCGGCAAGGGTATCAACCACTCCCTGACGGTCTTCGGGATAGGTTACGCCAAACCATTTGGATGTTGTGCGGAGAACTTCAACTGTAGCCTGGCCGCTCTGTATCAGATTGTCAACCACAGAGGGGATATAGAATTCGCCCTTGGGGCTGTCTATGTTTTTGAGCAGGAACTTTACAAATGCTTCATCACTGTGGGTGAAGTAGTCAGGGGTGAATCCCCAGAAGTTCATGGATACGGGGGTGTCAGCTGCAGGGTGCTGAATCTGTCCGTTCTCATCCGTGAAAGTGATTTTACCGTCTGCGTCAAAGCTGATGGCAGTGCGCTCTGTAACGCCAGTCAGGTAACCTTTATCATTAACGCTGCACACGCCGCGGCTTACGGAACCGTTCTCAGTCATTGTGTTGCCAAGCTGATATGCCAGCATGCAGTATTTGTCTGCGGAGTCTTCGGGCAGCTTGGACAGATAGTCGGCCATAACCTTGAAAGCCTCGCGGCCGTAGAAGTCATCAGCATTGATCACAGCAAAGGGCTGCTTCAGAACTCCAGCACCCATCATTATGGCATGGTTAGTACCCCAGGGTTTGGTACGACCCTCAGGAGCAGTAAAACCCTCGGGGAGAGCGTCAACACTCTGAAATACAACCTCAGTGTCAATATGACCTTCATACTTGCTGAGGACTTTCTGGCGGAAATCCTGTTCAAAATCCTTACGGATAACAAACACCACCTTGTTGAATCCGGCGCGGATGGCATCAAAAACGGAGTAATCCATTATGGTCTGCCCCTGAGGCCCAACACCATCCAGCTGTTTCAGACCACCATATCGGCTGCCCATTCCGGCAGCAAGTATCATTAATGCAGGTTTCATTTACAATTTCAATTTTTTAAATTTCAGTAATTGAGGGAAAAATCATGCAAAGTTAAACAATTCTCCCCAAACCCCCAAATCCCACCATCACCAAGCACAAAAAAAGCCCGGAGAGTGCACACCATTCCCTATGCATTCTCCGGGCTTGAGGGCAGAGGTTCCACGCCAAA
>CAZAWC010000024.1:0-27052 GCA_964488595.1 uncultured Staphylococcus sp.
CCCGGGTTTCCGCCGTGAGAGGGCGGCGTGCTAGGCCTCTACACTAAATCGCCAGCATTTATTTCTTTTTAGCTTGGCTTAGGACCTGTGTCCCTCGCTTTTGCACTGCAAAGTTACAACCATTTCCCGGACTACACAATACCCCGCGCGTATTTTAACATTATTTTAACACTTCTATTTCTTAATGCACCATACTTTCCGGCATATAAGCGACTGATTGATAGACAGTAGGCTCCTCATCGACCGATTCGATGAGGAGCCTACTGTCTTGATGAGTTATTGTCTTATTTGGCCGTCAGGCGCAGGACTCTTGATGAATAGTCCGTATTCTTGTGATAATCAACCCTGTATGTAAGCGGCATTTCGAGGCCGTTTTCCATCAGGTACTTGCCGGTGAAGCTCTTCCCCTCGTAAGGAAGTGGATCATTGTCAATGCGATTGAGCTCCGTGACAGTGTAGAGCCTGTCGGGATCGAGTCCGGCCATAGGGATGACAGGGAGCTGCTGATTCATGAACGTCTCGGTCTTCCACCAGAAGAACACGGCATCGTCCTTCTCTGGCGTCACATACATCAGCGAGGCCACCCCTCGCTTCTCGAAGGGGGAATAGAGGCGATATAGATTGCCAAACTGCACGATGGGGCGGATAGTCTTGTAGTCGGCTATCGCCTGACGGCACACCTCCTTGTCCTCATCGCTCATATCGCGTGGCTGCATCTCGAGCCCCAGCCTGCCGCTCATCGCCACATCGGCGCGAAACTTTGTGGGGATGCGACGGAATGTCTGATGGTTGGGCGACGCAGAGATGTGGGAGGCCATGGCTATGGCGGGGAAGAAGTAACTCGTGCCCCACTGCATATAGATGCGCTGCAGAGCATCATTGTTGTCCGAAGTCCAGAACTCGTCAAACCACGGGAGGATGCCCCAGTTGGCACGACCGCCGCCGCTGGCACAGGCCTGAATGGTCACGTCGGGGTGAGCCGCACGGATGCGGTCGAGGGTCTTGCGCAGCCCCTCATGCAACTCTATATAGAGGTGACTCTGATTGTCGGCTGTGAGATACTGCGAGCCATGGTCCATCACCGGAGCGTTGGCATCCCACTTGATATAGTCAATCTCCGGATAGTTGGTCAGGAGAGTGTCTACCATATTGAAGATAAAATCCTGCACCTTGGGGTTTGACATATCGAGCACCACCTGTGTGCCGCCGCGCCCCTGAGTCACTTCACGTCCGGGGCATTTTATCACCCAGTCGGGGTGTTTCTCATAGAGTTCGCTGGTGGTATTGGCCATCTCCGGCTCAATCCATATGCCGAAGCTCACACCCTTCTCCTTGGCCTTGTCAAGCAGCCCGCGGATGCCGTGGGGGAGTTTGCGTGTGTCCACCACCCAGTCGCCGAGCGAAGAATTGTCGACATCGCGGGGATATTTGTCACCAAACCATCCGTCGTCCATCACGAACAGCTCGCCGCCGAGCTTAGCGATATCCTCCATCATTCCCTCCATCACGGGCTCGTCGATGCTGAAGTAGACCCCCTCCCACGAGTTGAGCAGAATCTTGCGCTCCTTGTCGGGAGCATGGAGCCTGTGCTTGCGGCCCCAGCGGTGGAAGTTGCGGCTCACACCCGAGAGCCCCTCTGAGGAGTATGAGAGAGCCAGCGCAGGGGTGGTGAACGTCTGCCCCTTGCGCAGATGATATTCCGAGTTCTCCTCATTGATTCCGGCAAACAGAGTGTGATAGTCCGAGTCGTCGGTATCCACGAATAGTTTATAGTTGCCGGGATAGCAAAGGGCCGCGCCGATGACTCGGCCGGTGTTCTCCTGAGGTTTGCCGTCGAGCGACAGCATCACCTCGGAATGTGCAGTGTGAGAGTTGCGCAGGCCATCCTTGTTCTTTATCATGCGCACGCCATGGGGCAGTTTTTCCTCGGTGAGCTGCGTCTCGTTGGCCCATGTGCCGTAGAGGCTCGACAGCCACACGTCGCCATAGTGGACGGGAAGCGTGCCTGACATGAAGCGGTTGAGCGTCACCGTCCCCTTCTCGCCGTTGGTGATTTCGGTCCACGTCTCTATCACCTCATCGCCGGGATATGTGCGATAGTTGACAGCCACAGAGAGTGGATAGATGGTATCCTTCATCCTCACCGTCGTGACCGTAGCGCCATCGTCGGATTGGCTTCGTTCCACCCCTTCGACCCTGAGCACAGTGCTACGGTTGCCGTCGGCGTGGGTCACACTCAGCGCAGCCTCTCCCATAGGCTGCACACCATAGGCCGGATAAGCCTCGCGACCTATCCCCTGCCCCGATTCTATCAGGGCCTGTGCATCGGTGGCGGTGAGATGAGAGCCGTAATACAATATCCTCAATGGCTGCCCCTCGGTGGCATCGAGGAGCAAAGTCGACGATGGTGTGGACACATTGACAGTCTCTGCCTGTGCCGAGGGCGACGAGGCCAGCAAAATGACCGCCGCAGCAAATGTCGAGATAATCGAGATGGATTTCATGGTATAAAATGGTATAAATAAGCGGTGTCTTATTACGGTTGTTGACTTTCAACCGCAAATATAACCATTCCTCCCGATTATCCGGCATCCGAAGTCGGCAGACCTATAGAAAAAGATAAAAAAGTATTGAGCCTCACTCGCCCGTGTCTGTGTCAGAGAGGGGGGATGGATCCTCGTCAGCTGTCATATTGAGCTGTTTCGAGGCTTTGATGCCGAGCGCCTTCAGGTCAGAAGCGCGCTTCACCAGCGCTCCGCGTCCGGTCGAGAGTTTCTTCATGGCCTCGGCGTGGGTCTTCTGTGCCGATGCGAGGGCCTTGTCAATCTTCTCCATATCGTTGACAAACTCCACAAACTTGTCATACATCTTCCCTGCATCCTCCGAGATGCGGATGGCATTGCGTGTCACCTTGTCGCGGCTCCACAGCTGGGCTATGAGCCGCAGTCCGGAGACGAGATGGGTGGGCGACACTATCAGCACGCCACGGTCGTAGGCATACTGCCACAGCGCTCCGTCGAGACGCATCGCCGCCATATAGGCAGGCTCGTTGGGGATGAACATCATCACGAAGTCGAGCTGGTCGGCCCCGATGAAGTCCTGATATTTCTTGCGGGACAGTTTGTCGACATGGCTCCTCACTGAGGCCACGTGGCGATCGCCTGCACTCTTTGCGACAGCTCGGTCGTCCGTATTGGCATACTCGAGAAATGCCTTCAGCGACACCTTGGAGTCGATGACCACACACCTCCCGTCCGGATACCTCACCACGACGTCAGGGCGCATCACGCCACCGTCCTCCTTGATCATGGTCTCCCCCTCGGCGTTGCGCGTGGACTGGACGAAATACTCCTCGCCGCGTATCAGACCACTCTTCTCGAGGATGGATTCCAACACCATCTCGCCCCACTCACCCTGCACGGCATTGTTGCCCTTGAGGGCCTGCGTCAGCTCACGCGCCTCGCGCGATATGGTGTCGTTGACATTGACCAGAGAGGCTATGGCCTTCTCGAGCGAGAAGCGCTCGCGTGCCTCAGCGGTGTAGGCCTCGGTGACCGCCTTGCGGAAATCGTCAATATTGTCACGCAGAGGGTTGAGGAGCCTCGACAGGTGCTCCTCGCTTTCGGCCTTGAAGCGCGACGAGTTGGAGTTGAGTATCTCGGTGGCAAGGTTGGCAAACTGCGAGCGCAGCATCTCGTCATTGCGCCCGCGTTCCTCCTCAAACCGCCTCAGCGAGGCCCCTGCGGCAGCACAGCGCCCCTCGGCATCCATCAGTCGGTCCGTCAGGGATGTGACTCTGCTCTCAGCGTCGGACAGACGCTCGCGCAGGGCGCTCGCCTCAGCTCTCAGCGATGCCGCCTCGGCAGTCGCGGCCGCTATGGCGCGCTCGGCCTCGAGGGCACGTGCGGCGGCATCGCGCTCAGCCTGAGCCTTGGTTGCCGACATGCGCCGCAAGGCAAGCAAGGCTGCCCCCGCTATTGCGGCAAGCAGCCCTGCGATGAAAATCATTGCTATCATTCAGCAGGCCCTTATATACATCAGTTAAGTATCATGCCGCCGACAGGGAGGGTCGACGAAAGCATAGTGTAGGCACGGGCCACCTGACGGATCCGCTCGAGGGTGGAGCGGCGGGGGGCTGCGGCGGGTTCACGGACTTCGAGAGTGGCCCCCCCTGTGGATGAATGTGACGGAGTAGAAATTTTTGTCATAGGCAGACTTGACTTTGGGTAAGAAATATAATGTGTTGAATGTTCAGAAAGACACCCGCATCAATCTCGGGCATCCATGAATATAACGCCTCTGCCGGGCGATATATTGTAGACAGATGAATAATTACAGATACCTGTAACAAGATAGGCGACTCTCACGAGTCGCCTATCCTTGGGAACTTAACTTAAAGGTTGTATTTAGTGGGGGTGAACAGTGGGGGTCGAACCCACGACCTTCGGAACCACAATCCGACGCTCTAACCAACTGAGCTATGCTCACCATTTCTGGAATTGCGCTGCAAAGTTAGACAGAATTTTTTTATCAGCCAAATTTTTCCACATTTTTTTTGCCTCGTAGTCAAAATCCATCTTTTGGACGCTGTCGCTCCTATCGCGTTTTTCACTATTTTTGGGTATTGCACGGATGAGAGAAAAGTGTGAAATTTGCACATTGAAAAAATATATGTTTCAAGAGGAACATCGACATGAGACTATCTGAACTTAAGACGGGAGAGACCGGGATTGTGGTCAAGATACTGGGACACGGTGCTTTTCGCAAACGCATGATAGAAATGGGGTTTGTGAAAGGGCGTGACATCAAGGTGCTGATGGCTGCCCCGCTCCGCGACCCGGTGAAATATGAGATAATGGGCTACACGGTGTCGCTGCGACGCTCGGAGGCGGAGCTGGTGGAAGTGCACCCCTGCGGAAGCGAGACAGATGAGATGATGCTTCACACCCGGACGACCGACGACCCCGCTGCACCCGGCGCCGAGGTGGCCCCCCGCGACCACGCAACCCACCATGACAGCCACGTGATCAATGTGGCCCTGATCGGCAACCCCAACTGTGGCAAGACGTCGCTGTTCAACATAGCCTCGGGCGCCCACGAGCATGTGGGCAACTACAGCGGTGTCACTGTCGATGCCAAGCAGGGGACGTTCCATCACAAGGGTTATACATTCCGCATCGTCGACCTCCCGGGCACCTATTCGCTCGCATCATACTCGCCCGAGGAGCTGTATGTGCGCAAATTCCTGCACGACGAGACGCCCGACGTGATAATAAACGTCATCGACGGATCAAACCTCGAGCGCAACCTCTATCTCACCACCGAGCTGATCGACATGGACCGCTCGATGGTGATAGCCCTCAACATGTATGACGAACTGGAGCGTGAGGGGATCAGGCTCGACTACCACGCGCTCGGCGAGATGATAGGTGTGCCCATCGTGCCCACGGCGGCCAAAAGCGGCAGGGGGATAGATGAACTGTTTGACACTGTGATACGTGTGGCCGAAGGCACGGAGCCATCGGTGCGTCATGTGCATGTGAGCCTCGGCCCGGAGATCGAGGGGCTGCTCACCGACATCAAGGACACCCTCAAGGAGCATCCCACCGTCGGGCGCCACTTCTCGCCCCGCTATCTTGCCATCAAACTGCTCGAGGGAGACCCCGAAGTGACTGATCAGATAAAGAGGCTGCCGGACGGAGACAGGATAATCGCCATGCGTGACAGTCAGGTGGAAAAGTATGACCGCACTCACACCACGTCAGACCTCACCGCCTCGATAGCCGATGCCAAATATGGCTTCATAGCCGGTGCGCTGGCCGAGACGATGGAGAAAAACGAGGCCGAGATGAAGGTCAACTCCACCCATATCATCGACACTATCGTCACCAATAAGCTGTTTGGCTTCCCTATCTTCCTTGCGGTGATGACGTTCATATTCTGGGCCACCTTCGAGGTGGGATCCTACCCTATGGAGTGGATCGAGAATCTTGTGGCTTGGATCGGCGACATGGTGCGCGAATATATGCCGCAGGGATGGCTCAAGGACCTCATCGCCGACGGCATTATAGGCGGAGTGGGCGGTGTGATCGTCTTTCTCCCCAACATCCTCATCCTCTATCTGTGCATCTCGTTCATGGAGGACTCGGGCTACATGGCGCGCGCAGCCTTTATCATGGACAAACTCATGCACCGTCTCGGTCTGCACGGCAAGTCGTTTATCCCGCTGGTGATGGGATTCGGATGCACTGTGCCGGCCATCATGGCCTCACGTTCCATCGAGAGCCGTTCCAGCCGCATCATCACTATCCTCATCAACCCTTTCATCAGCTGCTCGGCGCGCATACCTATATATGTATTGCTGATCGGCACCTTTTTCCCCACGCATGCCACCCTCATGTTCATGTGCATCTATCTGCTCGGTATACTCATGGCGGGGGTCACCGCACGTCTGCTGAGGAGATTCTGGTTCGGGCCCGACGAGACCCCCTTTGTCATGGAGCTCCCACCCTATCGTGTCCCCACCATGAAGTCTACGCTGCGGCACATGTGGGGCAAGGCTGAGCAGTATCTCCGCAAGATGGGAGGCATCATCCTCGTGGCCAGCATCGCTGTGTGGGCGCTCGACTATTTCCCGCTTCACTCCGGCGAGGAGGCAACTCTGACGTCCAACGAGGACTCGCGCATAGATCCTGCACACGACAGCTATCTGAAGATGATCGGCAAGGCTGTCAATCCCATAATGGAGCCGATAGGGTTTCATTGGAAGGCTACCGTGGCCGCCATTGCCGGTGTCCCGGCCAAGGAGATCGTGGTGTCGACACTCGGAGTGTTGTACACAGGCGATGATGAGGTGGAGGATCACACGCTCGCATCGACACTGCGCGAGGATAATCCCGCGACGGGACGCCCCGACTTCACACCTGCCGCCGCGCTGGCCTTTATGGTGTTCGTGCTGCTCTACTGCCCCTGCATAGCCACAATCACGGCGATTGTCAAGGAGACTGGCAATCCTCAGTATGGACTGTTCTCGGTGGTCTACAACACCGCGCTTGCTTGGGCGGTGGCCTTTGTGGTCTACAGGATCGCGCTGCTGTTCTGACCCGGTTCGTGGCGCAGGTCATACCGGTTACGCTGCTCCTCGAATCCCGAGGGGCAGTTTTTCAATCGCTCCGTGTCGGCCGCGATATCATAGGTTATATCCCCGGCCACTACTCTCTCGGGCACGGGGTTGATGGCCGGTGCGTCGGCAGCAAGCGGATGCGACAGGCCGAGATGCCGTGACAGAGAGTCGAGCACCATCTGAGTGGCGCGGATCTTCCCCTCACGTGAATATCCGGCTATGTGTGGCGTCGCAAACCGGGCGCCCCCGAGCAGGGCGGTGTCTATCTCGGGCTCACCCTCCCAGCAGTCTATTCCCAAGGCCGACACCCGCCCCTCGCGCAGGGCTCTGAGCAGAGCACGGGTATCGGTGACCGGCCCGCGGGCGGCGTTGAGCAGCAGGGGGCGACGTCTGAGCATGTCGACAAACTCATCGTTGACAAGATGGTATGTGGGATGTGCGCCCCCGCGCGTCAGAGGGGTGTGGACACTGATCACGTCAGCCTCCGCGGCTATCTGCCGCAAGTCGCTCCACGCATATCGGTCCGGCGCCGACGCCTGAAGCGGCGGGTCGTTGACCAACACACGCATCCCAAGCCCCTCGGCCCAGCGGATGAGGATAGACCCTACATTACCTGCTCCTATCACCCCGAGTGTGCGCCCCTCATACCCACCGGTGTCGCGGACAGCCGCGAGCACCCACTGTGCCACAGCAGGAGCATTGCATCCGGGGGCATTGGCCACTGTGATGCCGCGCGACTCGCAGTAAGGCAGGTCGATATGGTCTGTGCCAATAGTAGCGGTGGCGATGAACTTCACCCGGCTCCCGTCGAGCAGCGAAGCATCACAGCGTGTGCGAGTGCGGGTGATGAGTGCGTCCGCATCCATCACCGACGGGCGAGTGAGGTCATGGGTGATCTCCACGCCGCTCAACGATCTCAGTGGAGCATCAATAAAGGGAATATTGGGATCGACGGCTATCTTCATCACAGTATCACACAGAGAGTTGCCACAGATACAGTGCGACATATGCCCCCATCAGGCAGAGCACAGGGATATACCCGCGGCGGTTGGCGAAATAGCGGAAAAAGAGTCCGACCTGAAAAGCCTCTGCCACACACAGCAGGGGCACATAGAGCCACACGTGAGTGAAATTGACGAGGGCGAATATCACTGTAGAGAGGGCCACGAGCGAGAGCAACCCGTTGTAGGCCCTCGCCCGGGCGTTGAATCCGAGGATACGGAACAGATTGACACACCCTAACATTATCCCCGTGAATATGGAGAATCCCACTGCGGCCACAAAAGGTATGCCCCCCGGCAAAGAGCGGATCAGCGAGGGTGAAGTGAAATAAAAGTATGGCACCGTGACACTATCGGCCAATCCGAGGCCGTAGACTATCCACGGAGGGGTGATGAGGCCGAGCATGGCGGCAAGCAGTTTCTTGAACCGAAACAGCTTCATCTGTCCGAGTCCCACCAGAAAGACAGGCACATAGAGCAGGAATCCATAATCGACCAGACCGCCCGCCGAGAGGAGGGTAAACACCAGAAACACCCGCCGCGAACTGGCTCGTGTGGCATAGATGGAGAACATCAGCCACACACACAGCATCACCACGAGTGCCAGTAGCACAGGCACTCCTGCCCGCGACGTAGCCACAGGGATGGTACAGCAGATGAACACGAAGAAAGCCGTGAAAAACACCGACATGGTGCGGAGCAGATTGAACTGGCGGTTGATCCACACCATCACACCCGCTGTGGCAAACAGTCCGGCAACCGAGAGGCAAAAGGAGAGCGTCTCAGACTCTCCCCACCAGATGCCGGGGAGGCTGACGGCATAGGAGTTGCCCCCGGGCAGCGCAGGGATACGCCCTGACTCAAGGGCATGCCACAGCATCCACACGCCGGTGAGGGCGATGAGCAGCCCCACCCCCCTCGAGCGCAATACGTTGGTGAAATGTTTCTCCCGACGTGTCACAGCTGATTTTCGATAGCCTTGAGGTCGGCGCCGATGTCACGGCGGAAATACTTACCATCGAAGTCGATGGTACGCGCGCCGGCAAAACTCGAGGCAAGCGCATCGTCGAGATTGTCGCCATAAGCGCTGCAGGCTATGACGCGGCCACCGGATGTGACAAGATTGCCGTTCTCATCCTTCTTGGTGCCTGCGTGGAAGTAGACAGACCCCTCCGCTGCGGAGTCGGCCCCTGTTATCACCTTACCTTTGGGGTAAGATCCGGGATAGCCGCCGGACACCACCATGACGGTGGTAGCATAGCGGGGATCCACCTCGAGCGGCATGTCGGCGAGATCGCCCTGAGCGGCGGCACGGAGCAGGGGCACGAGATCGGAGGCTATGCGGAGCATCACCACCTCGGTCTCCGGGTCGCCCATGCGCACGTTATACTCTATCACCATCGGCTCACCTTCCACATCGATGAGACCAAGGAAAATGAATCCGCGATAGACTATGCCCTCGGCTTTGAGACCCTCGACTGTGGGGCGGACTATGCGGTCCTCCACTTTGCGCATCCATGCCTCGTCGGCAAATGCCACAGGGCTCACGGCACCCATGCCACCGGTGTTGAGACCGGTGTCACCCTCGCCGATGCGCTTATAGTCTTTGGCCACAGGGAGTATGCGGTATCCGCCGTTGCCGTCGGTGAGCACGAACACCGAACATTCTATGCCCTTGAGAAACTCCTCGATGACCACCGTGGCCGACGATGCGCCAAACATGCCGCCAAGCATCTCGCGGAGCGATTTCTTAGCCTCATCGAGCGAGTCGATGATGAGCACACCTTTGCCGGCAGCGAGGCCGTCAGCCTTGAGAACATAAGGGGGACGGAGGGTCTCAAGAAACTTCTCGCCCTCGGCCAATGTCTCGGACGTGAAACTGCGGTATGCCGCCGTGGGGATGCCGTGACGGGCCATGAACTGCTTGGCAAAATCCTTGCTCCCCTCGAGCGATGCGCCGAGGCGTGACGGCCCAACTATGAGCGGCGATCCGGGGCGGGACGCGAAATAGTCATAGATGCCGGCCACGAGAGGATCCTCATTGCCCACCACGATCATGTCTATATCGTTGTCGGCCACAAACTTCTCGATAGCCGGAAAGTCGAGCGGCGACAGGGCTACATTCTCGCCATAGGCGTCGGTGCCACCGTTGCCGGGAGCTATGAAAAGTTTGTCGAGGACGGGGCTCTGCGCGATCTTCCAGGCGATGGCACACTCTCGGCCTCCCGAGCCGAGCAAAAGGATTCTGTTGGGCATGGTTATATGATTGTTATAAGGATTGTTACTGGTTAAAAGTTATATTTGGCAGATGACAGTGTGGAGTCTGATCCATCAGTCTTTGTTGTCGGCACTCTCGGCTGATGTGCTGTCTGTGCCGGGGCGCTTCCAGCGACGGCGGGTACGCATGAATGGTCCCTCGGACGGAGGAATGGAGGGGGTTGTCGGAGCCGAGCCGAGCTGGTCCAGCAGATGGGCGTTGCGACGGCGTGACAGCAGCTCCTCGGCCTCGCTGCGGCGGGCGGTCTCCTCCTTAAAGCGGCGGCGTGTCTCCTCATTGCGTGCGAAGCCACCCTTCTTCGGCCTGTAAAGTTCGCTCAGGGCAGAGCGCTTCTCGGGACCCTTGTGATGAGAATCGCGGGGCGACACCTCACGGCGGCGGTCACTCTTGCGTCCACCCATCCCCTTCTTGCCTGCTTCACGGCGCCACTCCTCGTCCGACTTTCGGGGACGTCGGGCATGTCTGTCGGCATCTTCGTCGGTGCGGTCCTTCTTGACCGTGCCACCCTGACGGCGGAATTCAGCCTTGGTGCCCTCAAAGGTCACATACTCGCGAAGCACACAGTCGAGGCCGCCGTTCTGCATGTCGACCGAAATGGAAGGGGTAAGTCCTATGCGGTCCATACACTCCATGTTGGAGGAGATGACCCACGAGTGCCACCCTGTGAATACGCGCTTGAATTTCATGCCGAGCAGATGATACAGCTCTCCGAGGTCCTCGGGATTGATGCGTTCGCCATAGGGCGGATTGGTGACGAGCACACCGGCCACTCCGGGGCACGGAGCTTCCTCCCACTGACGCAGGGAACGTGTGCGCAGACTCACGATGTCGTCCACACCGGCCGAGAGGACATTGGCCTCAGCTATCGAAATGGCTTTGGGTGAGATGTCACCGCCATATATGCGGTAAGGCAGATCGACGCGGCGCGGACGCAGATTCATCACCTGCTCGAGCAGGTCGGGGTCGAAGTCGCGCCAGTTCTCGAACGCCCAGCTCTTGCGATATGCGCCGGGGGCTATGTCGGCAGCAATCATGGCCGCCTCGACAAGGAATGTGCCCGAACCACACATCGGGTCGACAAACGGAGCATCGCCGCGCCAGCCGCTCTTGAGGATAATACCTGCGGCGAGCACCTCGCTGATCGGAGCCTCGGTCTGTCCGGTGCGCCATCCGCGCTTGTGGAGCGACTCGCCCGACGAGTTGAGCGAGATGGTGACGCGCTCGCCGTCGATATGGACATTGATCTTCACGTCCGGCTCACCGTCGACACACACCTTGGGCCGCTTATTCTCGCCATAACGATCTTTAAACCAGTCGACTATAGCGTCTTTGACACGATACACCACATAGTGCGAGTGTGTGAACACGTGCGAGTTGATGGTGGCGTCGATGGAGAATGTCTTGCCCAGACTCAGCGCCGTGCCCCAGTCATACTCCTTGACGAGTTCGTAGAGTGAATCGGTGTCTGAAGCGATAAACTTGTAGACAGGTTTGAGTATGCACAACGCCGTGCGACTCCACACGTTGGCGCGATACATCACCTCAAGGTCACCCTCGAACGAGACCATCCTGCACCCGGGGGCCACATTGGCCGCCCCGAGGGCGCGGAGCTCCTCGGCGAGCACATCTTCCAGACCCTTGAGAGTCTTGGCAACTAATTCAAAAGCCATATTCGGTATATCCTTACAAACAAAAAAACAATATTTTTCTTCTTAACCCTGTCACGCGGCGTGGATGCCGACGAGTCACATCTTGCGGAAATTCTCGGGATTGGACTGCACAAGTTTTTCGCCGGGTGCCACGGGTGAGGTCACCCACAGGTTGCCGCCGATCACTGCTCCGTCGCCCACTGTTATGCGGCCGAGTATGGTGGAGTTGGAATAAATCACCACATTATTTCCTATAATGGGGTGGCGGGCTATCCCCTTGACGGGATTGTCATTCTCATCCTTGACAAAGCTGCGTGCTCCCAGCGTGACGCCCTGATAGATCTTGACGTTGTCGCCGATGATCGCAGTCGCGCCGATGACGACGCCGGTGCCATGGTCTATGACAAACGACTTGCCGATCGTGGCTCCGGGATGGATGTCTATACCGGTATCAGAATGAGCCTGTTCGGCTATCATGCGGGGGAGCACCGGCACACCGAGCTGCAGCAGGCAGTGGGCTATGCGGTGACTCATGGTGGCACGCACGCCGGGATAGCACACTATCACCTCGTGGGACGACGTAGCGGCCGGATCGCCGAGGAAGGTGGCGTCGACATCCGTGTCGAGCACCGCGCGCAGAGAGGGGAGCTGCCCGATGAATCGCAGCGTGGCCTGTTCGGCTTCGGTCTCTACGGAGTCGGGACAACGCGAACAGTTGGTATCGGCAAACCAAAGGGCGGCGCATATCTGGTGGTTGAGCAGTCGGCGCAGTTCGTAGCAGTCCATCATCATGCGCGATCGCAGCTCGGAGGACGAGACAGCCTCATCGTCCCAGAATCCGGGAAACATCAGCCCGCATGCCAGTCTCACTATCCGCCGCACGGTGGTGTTGGAGAGGAGAGGGTCGCCCACATTGTCACGTCGGGGACACACATGCTGCATGGTGTCGAAGTCGCACAGCTTATCGACCGCCATGTCTATCACTTCCGGCTGGGCATTTGCTCCCGTTCTTTCCATAATTTTAAAGATTTTAAAGTGCAAAGTTACGAACTTTGCAGCAAAGACCGAAATTTTTTTGACACCACCCGCTTCAGTGAAGGTCGCGCATTATCTCGCAGAGCGTGGGGTGTGGGTGTATGGAGGCACGGATAGCGGTGTAAGGGAGACCCGATGTGATGGCGAGATTGGCTTCGGCTATCAGATCGGAGGCATGCGGGCCGACGATATGGCATCCGAGCACTCCTCCGTCACTTTCGCTGACTATCATCTTCACCATCCCCTCCGGCTCGCCCATGGCACGGGCTTTGCCATTGGCCATGAACGTGGCGCGGAGCACCTTAAAATCCACTCCCTGCGCCACACACTGTTCCTCGGTGAGCCCTGTCATGGCGGCCTCGGGATGGGTGAATACGGCCGATGGGACAGGCGAACAAACCTCACGCTCGCCAAGCACCACCTCACCCTGAGCCACCGCTGCGTGAGCCAGCATACAGCGTCCGTTGACGTCACCTATAGCATAAAGCGCGGTTGACCCTTTGCGAGCGGCGCACATTCTCTCATCGGTCTCGATATACCCCCGAGGAGTGAGGCGCACACCGGCCTCGACGAGTCCGGAGGGTATGACCGCCCTGCGGCCCACCGCCATTATCACAGTGGCCGGGGGGACGGTCTTGCTCTTCCCTTTAGCTGAGTAGAGCACTTCGCCGTCTGGAGTAATCGCCGTGACCGAGGCCCCTGTGACTATCTCCACGCCTCTGCGCTTCATCGACATGCGCAGACGCTTGGCCACCTCGGCATCAAAGGGTGGAAGAATCTCCTTGGCCGCCTCAACGACCGTCACCTTGCAACCGAAATCGGCGAACACCGATGCAAACTCCATGCCTATCACCCCGGCACCGATAATGGTCACCGCTTCGGGCAGAGAGGTCATGGCAAGAGCGCCGTCGCTGGTGAGTGCATATTCGGCCCCCTGTATGGGTATCAATGCCGGGGCTGACCCTGTGGCCACCACGATGCGGGGGGCGGTATAAATGTCAGAGCCGACACGCACGCGGTCCAAATCCTCAAATACTGCCTCGCCTCTTATGATATTCACCCCGCTCAGCACCTGCTCCACCCCGTCGCGCAACTCCTTCACCACAGCATCCTTGCGGGCCGAGACGGCCGCATAATCAACAGCCGGAGCCCCGGCGGAAATGCCATACAGACCTGCGGAGGCCACTGTGCGGGCCACCTCGGCAGCACGACACAGGGTCTTGGTGGGGATGCAACCACGGTTGAGGCAAGTGCCCCCGAGCTCATCACGCTCAATCAGCGTCACAGATTGCCCGAGTGCCCGGGCCCGGGCAGCAGTCTCATATCCGCCCGGGCCGGCACCTATTATCAGTATATCACTTAAATTCATATCTCACCTTCGGGTTGATTGCGGCAGCCGTGTCGTCAGGACGCCCGATCGGGGTGTCATGCGGAGCTGTCTTTACTGTATCGGGTGTCTCGCGGGCCTCGGCGGCGATTGAGCGCATGGCGGCTATAAATCCGTCGAGGGTGGCGAGGCTCTCGGTCTCGGTAGGCTCTATCATGAGCGACTCGTGGAAAAGCAGCGGGAAATAGATGGTCGGCGCGTGATAGCCGTAGTCGAGCAGACGTTTGGCCACATCGAGGGTCGTCACACCGGTGCTCTTGTCGGCCAGACCGTCAAACACAAACTCGTGTTTGCACACCCCGGGGATTGGAAGCAGGTAGTCATCCTTGAGCGACTCCTTGATATAATTGGCCGCGAGAGTTGACATCGGACCGACATCAGCTATCGAGTCGCCCATCGTGAGGATGTAGGCAAGCGCCTTGAGCTCGACGGCAAAATTGCCGAGCCAAGAGCTTACGCTCCCCATGGTGCCTTCCGGACAATCCACCGAGTAGACTCCGTCGCGGCACACCACCCTCGGGGCGGGGAGCAGATGGCGCAGTCGCTCGCACACTCCCACCGGACCCGAGCCGGGGCCGCCACCGCCGTGAGGGGTGGAGAATGTCTTATGGAGATTGATGTGCATCACATCAAATCCCATGTCGCCCGGCCTTGCGACACCGAGCAGAGGGTTGAGATTGGCACCGTCGTAATACATCAGCGCCCCGCAGTCGTGGACCATGGCTGCAATCTCCGGGATAGCGCTCTCGAAGAGGCCCAGCGTATTGGGATTGGTCATCATCATGGCGGCTACCGTGTCGTCAAGCAGCGGACGCAGTGCATCCACATCCACCGTTCCGTCGGGGCGCGACTTCACTTCCACCACCTTGAGCCCCGCTACGGCGGCCGAGGCAGGATTAGTGCCGTGGGCCGAATCGGGTATTATCACTTTATTTCGCCGGTCGTCACCGCGCTCCTTGTGATAGGCGCGGATGATCATGAGGCCCGTCAGCTCACCGTGGGCCCCGGCATAGGGGTTGAGAGTAAACTCGGCCATTCCCCCGATCTCACTCAGCCTCCGCTCGAGCGCATGATAGGCCTTGAGCGCACCCTGCACTGTGGATGCCGGCTGCAACGGATGGAGCCGCGCGAAGCCGGGGATGGAGGCTACCTCCTCATTGATCTTGGGATTATACTTCATGGTGCACGACCCGAGAGGATAGAAGCCCGTGTCGACGCCAAAGTTGCATGTCGAGAGGTTGGTATAGTGACGCACCACCGTCGGCTCGTCCGCCTCCGGGAGCTGTGGCGGTGTGGCACGCAACAGTTTGGGATCAATCTCCGCCACAGGCCGGTCGGCGGCCCATGAACGCAGGTTCAGGCCGCGATGTCCTCGGGCCGAGAGCTCAAATATGAGTTTGTCGTACTGTTTTGTTTTCATGGGCTGTTCAGAGATTGCCCCCCTCGGCCTGAGCGGCACGGCGGGCGATTGACACTAATTGATCTGCCTCGGCTATGGTGCGACGCTCCGTAACGGCAATGAGCAGCGTGCGGTCGTCGAGCCTGACGCCGGGGAGTATGCCGGCGTCCACAGCCATATTCATCAACCTGTCGAGCGTCTGAGAGTCGGGTGCCTCGATTGCAAACTCGTTGAGGAACGGTCGGGAGGGATACTTCATCACATATCCGCCCTTGCAACACAGATCATCGGCCAGCTTGTGAGCGAGGTTGCATCCCCACTCTCCGGCTGTGCGCAGACCCGCTGCGCCGGCAAGCGACAGATAGACCGCAGCATAGAGAGCCATCAGTCCCTGATTGGAACAGATGTTGGACGTGGCCTTGTCGCGGCGTATGTGCTGCTCGCGGGCCTGAAGGGTGAGCACATAGCACCTGCGCCCGTCAGCATCGACAGTCTCCCCGACGATTCGGCCGGGCAACTTGCGCATCAGTGGCTTGGTGCAGCACATATATCCGAGGCCCGGGCCTCCGAACGACAGCGGCATGCCGAGACTCTGTGCTTCGCCGACAGCTATATCGGCCCCCCACTCTGCGGGAGACTTTATAATGCCGAGGTCAAAGGCCGGCGAGCTCATCACCAACAGAGCCTTGGCGGCATGGACGTCGTCGGCCACTCCGGTGTAGTCCTCGAGGATGCCGTAACGGTTGGGCGACGCAAGCGCCACGCCGGCCACATCGCCGGCAGAGAGCATCCCGCGCATGGCATCGAGATCGGTAGCGCCATCTTTCTCAGGCACAGTGTCGAGCGTGATGCCGTGATAGCCGGCATACGTCTCCATCACCCTGCGGTAGAGAGGATTGAGAGTGGCGCTGACAAGAAAACGCGTGCGCTTACGTGCGGCGGCCACACACATCATCATAGCCTCGGCAAGAGCCGTCGAGCCGTCATACATCGAGGCGTTGGAGACATCGAGCCCCGTGAGCTCGCCCATCATGGTCTGATACTCGAAGATATAGCGAAGTGTGCCTTGCGAGATCTCGGGCTGATAGGGAGTATAGGCGGTGAGAAACTCCGACCGGGCCAGCAGATTGGCTATGGCCGACGGGGCGAAGTGGTCATACCATCCCGCGCCGGCAAAGCAGGTGAGGGGCACAGACTCCCGCGCCAGTCTCTCGAAATATGCGCGGACTTCATCCTCGGTCATCGGCTCGCCGAGGCCGTAGTCCACGCTACGGCTCACACCGGCCGGAAGATCGGCATAGAGGTCGGCGACACTCTCCACGCCACAGCGGGCGAGCATCGTCTCTATCTCTGCCGGAGTATGTGGAATGTAGGCTGACATATCTCCCGTCATTTAAGGCTGGCCTTATAAGCGGCCTCGTCCATGAGGGAGTCGAGCTGCGAGGGATCGCTGAGCTCCACCTTGATTATCCAGTTGCCCACAGGATCCTCGTTGAGCAGGCGGGGATTGTCGGTGAGGGCTTCGTTGACCTCGACCACGGTGCCGCTGACAGGGGCAAAGAGGTCGCTGGCCGCCTTGACGCTCTCCACGGCGCCAAATTCCTCGCCGGCCTCCACCTCGTCGTCCACCTCGGGCATATCGACATAGACGATATTGCCGAGAGCGTGCTGAGCATACTCAGTGATGCCGATATAGCCTGTGTTGCCCTCTACGCGGACATATTCGTGGGTGGGTGAATAGTAAGTAGTCATATCTGTGTAAGTATTATTGTATTTGTAATGAAGATGTTGTTATTTCTTGTATGATTTCTTGTAGAATTTCTTGGGGACGACCGTGGCGGGGAATGTCTTGCGACGGATGCGCACTTTGAGCTCGGTGCCCTGAGCGGCATACGGTGCATCAACGAGCGCCATGGCTATGCTCTTGTCCACAGAGATGCCGCGGTAGCCTGTGGTGACATGGCCCACCACCTCGTCAGCGTCGTTAAGCACCTCATACCCGTGACGTGGAATTGCCTTGTCCGCAAGTTCGAGCCCCACGAGCTTGCGTTTCACTCCTTCGGCCTTTTGTGCCGTGAGCGAGCGGCAGCCGAGGAACATGTCGGGCTTGTCGAGCTTTACAAAGTAGCCCAGACCGGCCTCAAGCGGAGTGATGTCATCGGTCAGCTCGTCGCCATAGAGCGGCAGGCTCACCTCAAAGCGCAGCGTGTCGCGACACCCGAGGCCGCACGGCACGGCTCTGCCCGAGGCTATCAGCTTGTCCCACATAGCCACGATAGTGGCATCGGGTCCATATATCTCGAAACCGTCCTCGCCGGTATAGCCTGTTCGGCTCACGATGATATTGGCCCCATCATACTTGAGGTCGGCAAACGAGTAAAATTCCATCTCTCCCAACTCGAGGCCCAGCACATCGCGCATCACCGACTCTGATTCCGGCCCCTGAACAGCTATTTGGGCATAATTGTCGCAGAGGTCCTCGATGACCACGGCATATCCGGCAGAATTGGCACGGATCCAGTTGAGGTCCTTGGCTATGTTGGCAGCATTGATCACGAGCAGGAACTCCGTGCGCGAGCGGCGGTAGACCAGCAGGTCATCCACCACACCGCCGTGGCGGTAGCACATCATCCCGTAGAGTATCTTCCCGTCGGGAATGGTGGTGATATCGTTGGTAAACAATCGGTTGACGAACAGTTCGGCTTCAATGCCGCGGACGAGGACCTCGCCCATGTGCGACACGTCAAACACTCCGCACGCTTGGCGCACGGCGTTGTGTTCCTCGACAATCCCCTTATACTGGATGGGCATGTCAAACCCTGCGAAAGGGCTCATCTGTGCCCCCAGCTCAAGATGACGGGAGTGAAGAGGGGTAACTTTAAGGTTTTCCATGGTGGTATATCAATATATCTTCAGTTTTTCATTCTAATTTTGTATCGTCGGGAGCAAAAATCCTGTCGGCGAATATGCTCCCCGTGAGCCCCGGCACCACAGTGCTTATCCCGGCTTCGTCAAGAGAGTCAGCAATCCTGTGCCGGTCGAGCGGCAATCCGCGGAGGACTCGGCCCACAAATGCGTTGGCATCCTCGGTGTCGAGAAAATCGCCCCGTAAGTCCACGTCCTCGATGCGGCCGTGACCGAGAGTGAGGTAAATATCCATCTCGCCCACACCCTCTATCCTGCCACCGGCTCTCAGCGTGCCGCGCGGATTCTTTCCCTCGATCCATCCGGGTGTGTGATAGGTGCTCTCGATAGCCTCTATCTCACGGAGATCCTCGTCTGTGAGCCAATATGGCTCGCCGTCGGGTATCGTGGCCATAAGATGGTCAGCGAGGCGACTCAGGGTCAGGTCTGGGAGATGGCTGCTTATAGTGGTGACGCGCGAGCGCACAGACTCTACCCCGTGGCTCTTGAGTTTCGAGGCCGAGGGGGTGAGGACGCGCCCCATCAGGTCGGGGTCTACAGTGACGAGCATGGTGCCGTGGACTATGCTCCTTCCCGACGGCAGACTCAGATAGGAGTTGCCCGACACTTTACGGCCAGCTATCAGAATATCGTTGCGGGCATTGTCCGTGGCATCGAGTCCGAGGGCACGAAGCGAGGCCACCACCATAGAGGTGTAGCGTGCAAAGGTCGACTCCACACCGTCGGGCGAGCGCGTGATGTAAGACAGCATCAGATTGCCACGGTCGGCCACCACGGCCCCACCCCCGCTCTTGCGCCTGACGATGGCAACCCCGTTGCGTCGGCAATAGTCAGTGTCCACTTCGCGCTCCAGCAGCTGATGGCGCCCGATGATCACCGTGGGGTCCACCTGCCACACGAAAAAATACTCGTCGTCGCCCGGCCGCATAGCAAGCCACTCCTCCGCAGCGAGATAGAACGGCAGGGGGCGCCGGGATTCAAGGGGTAACTGTACGGGACGCATGGTCGGGATAGTCGGGATGGTTTGATATGGCAAAAATAAATATTTTTATGATAAGTACAAAATAATTTTTAACACTTTCGCGCCGTTATTTTTCCGTGGGAAAATTTCAGTTCAAACAGTTTTGCGTGACCGACGACAACTCGGCCATGAAAATAGGTACAGACGGGGTGCTCCTCGGCGCTTGGGCCCCGGTGGAGGGGTGCGGGCGCATCATAGATGCCGGCTGCGGCTCCGGCCTGCTTGCCCTCATGGCGGCACAGCGTGTCGCCCCCGTTTCGCCCGGATGTGCCATCACCGGCATTGAGATTGACCCCGGAGCTGCTGCCGATGCGCGCATCAATGTGGCCGCCTCGCCATGGAGCGGGATGATAGAGATAGTGGAGGGAGACATACTTGAGATCACCCTCCCGCCCCGCAAGGGTGACACACCGACGCTGATCATCTCCAACCCTCCGTTTTTCAACGAGGCGCTCCGCTCCCCCTCCGCCACCCGCGCGCTGGCCAGACACGGGAGCGAGTTTGGCGTCGGGACGCTCATCGACCTTGCGGCCTGCACACTCGGCCCCAGTGACAGCCTTGCGTTCATAGCCCCCGCCACACGCGATGACGAGATAGAACTGAGCCTCGAACTGCTTCGCCTCGGCATCGTGGAGAGATGCTCGGTCACCACCCGTGCCGGACGACCGCCGTCGCGCACGCTCTGGCATGTCTCTCCGGGGGCCATCGACCGCAGACTTACCACCCTCACCATCCGCGACCTCGACAACCGCTACACGTCACAATACCTCCAACTCACATCACCTTTTTATCTCGACAGGACATGAACACCATCCCATACCGCCACACATATGCGAGCCGAATCTTCTACTTTCTCATCATCTCCCTCGTCTGTCTCGTCATTGCCGGGATAGTGATGGGAGTGGTGATGGGCGACGGGGGCGCCGAGTCGACCCGACGGCTCCGCATCGCCACTGTGATTCAGGACATGCTGGCATTCATCCTCCCGGCAGTGGTCACCGCAGTGATGGTGACGAGTCTCCCCGCCTCGATGCTCGGGCTCGACCGCGGATTCAAACCCTCCACCCTGCTCATCGCCGTCTGCGTGATGATAGCCTCCATCCCGGCCATGAACATCATCATCGACTGGAACGCCAATCTCTCCCTCCCTGCGGGGCTGTCCACCGTCGAGGCATATCTCAAGAAGGCCGAGGCTGCCGCCGCACACTCGGTCGAGATAATGCTCGCCGGCTCGGGAATAGGCTCCACCATAATCTCAATACTCATCGTGGGGGTACTCGCCGGTCTGAGCGAGGAGCTCTACTTCCGAGGCGCCTTGCAGCGGCTCATCGGCTCCGGACGCCTCGGCCCGCATGCCACGATATGGATCACGGCAGTGATATTCAGCCTTTTCCACATGCAGTTTTACGGCTTCGTGCCCCGCGTGCTGCTCGGCGCATGGTTCGGCTATCTGTTTTATTGGACCGGGTCGATATGGCTCCCGGTCATCATCCACGCCCTCAACAACTCCATCTACGTGCTCACTGCCCACCGCACCGGGCTCGACGTCAATTCGATAGGGATAGGCGACTATACGCTGGCCCTCGGATCGGTGATTGTCACCGCCATACTCATCTCCCGGCTGGCTCACAGACGTTAACGTTTATTAAAAACCTTGACAACCCTCCGCTAAGGTTGTAAATTTGCCGTATTTTTCAGTAATATGCCCAAAAAGTTACATTTCCGCTTACCGCTTTTCAGCACCCGGGCCACGGCAGTGATGTCGGTGGCTTTGGTCCTTGTCATCCTCGGTCTGGCGGCGATGGTTGGGCTGGCAACAAGGCGCATCTCAGACTCCGTGCGCGAAAATATGGGATATGTGGCCATACTCTCGGAGGGCACCACAACGAGCGAGATAGAGGACCTCATGGCCCGACTGCGTGCCACCCCCGGCGTGCGCGACGTGGCCTACTCATCGTCCGAAGCCATCCTCGAGCGCTGGCAGCACATCGTGGGCGACGAGGAGGATATACTTCGCCTCGCGGGTGTCAATCCGTTCTCGCCCGAGATCGAGGTCTATGTCCTCTCCTCCCATGCCTCTCCCGACTCCATCCACACCCTCTGCACCCCCATAGGCCTGCTGCCGCAGGTGGCCGACGTGCGTGTCATGGCCGAGCTTGTCGACACCGTTGGCTCTACGCTCCACAGCATCACCGTCACGCTGCTGTTCATGGCCATAGCCCTGTTGGCAGTGTCATTCGTACTGATATTCAACACGGTGCGTCTCACGGTGTATTCACGCCGATTCCTCATCCACACCATGCAGCTGGTCGGCGCCACGCCGTCGTTCATCCGGCGCCCCTTCGTGCTCGAAAATTTCCTCAACGGGCTTTTCGCAGGGCTCATAGCCTCAGTGCTTCTCGCCGCCACACTCTACGGTGCGTCGTCGATCGACACGGCCATCGGCGATGCCGTCTTTGTAAAGGACGCCGTCATCGTCATGGCCGGAATGATCATAACAGGCGTGGTGATCTGCCTCGTGGCCTCGTGGATGGCCTGCAATCGTTACCTGTCGTTAACATACTCTCAGCTATTTAAATAACACTTTTCCACACATACAGATGGCAAACAAACAGACTTCACCGGACGACCGCCTCGAGAGAGTGCCCCGTGAACAGATGCCCCTGCTCCCCTCCAACTTCCGCCTCATGGCTATAGCCGGCCTCCTTATAATAGTCGGTTTTCTGCTCATGGCCGGTGGAGCCACGGGCGACACTTTCAACCCCGACATTTTCTCGGTGCGCCGCATCATCATCGGCCCCGGGATATCGTTCATAGGCTTCATATTCATGGGCTATGCCATAATGTTCAACAGGAAGAAAAAAAGTAACACCGACCAACCGCAAGACTGACTATGAATTGGTTTGACGCCCTCATCCTCGGCATCGTCCAAGGCCTCGCCGAGTATCTCCCCATCAGTTCGAGCGGACATCTCGAGATATTCCGCGACATCCTCGGGCTCGATCTCTCGGGAGCGGACGCCCTCGAGTTTGACGTGGTGCTCCACGTCGCCACCGTCCTCTCGACCCTCGTTGTGCTGTGGAATGAATTTGTGCCTCTGTGCAAATCGTTTTTCACCTTCGCCCGCGACGACAAATTCTACTATGTCTGCAAGATACTCCTCTCCTGCATCCCCGTGGCCATAGTGGGCCTCTGCTTCAAGGATGTGGTGGAGAGCTTCTTCGGAGGCACGCTGCTCACGGTGGGCATCTGTCTGCTCGTGACGGCCGCCCTGCTGTCGTTCGCATACTACTTCCGCAACCCCGCACGCGAGGCCCGGGAGCACGAGAAAGGGCATGAGATCACATGGCTCGACGCTTTCATCATCGGCTGCGCACAGGCAGTGGCCGTGCTCCCCGGCCTCAGCCGTTCAGGCACCACAATCGCCACCGGCCTGCTGCTCGGCGACAAGCGCGACCGCATCGCCCAGTTCTCATTCTTCATGGTCGTCATCCCTATCCTCGGCGAGGCCCTGCTCGGCATCAAGGATATAATGAGCGGTGAGGCTCTCGGCGAGAGTGTGGGTGCTTTGCCCCTCATCATCGGCTTTGTGTCGGCCTTCGTCGTGGGCTGTCTCGCCTGCAAGTGGATGCTGTCCATCGTCAGGAAAGGCAAACTCATTTGGTTTGCAGCCTACTGTCTCGCAGTTGGTCTGCTGTGCATCTTCTGGTGATCATCCCGGCATGACATTTGATTTCATCACAGGAGAGACTCTCTGCATAGACAAGCCGCTCGAATGGACCTCGTTTGACGTGGTGAAGCGCCTGCGCGGAGTGATCCAGCACCGCCTCCACATCAAGAAGCTCAAGGTGGGCCATGCCGGCACCCTCGACCCCCTCGCCACAGGCGTGATGATCGTGGTGACAGGGCGCTCCACCAAGCTCATAGAGCAACTGCAGGCCGGCGTGAAGGAATATGTGGCCACCATGCAGCTCGGAGCCACAACTCCGTCATTCGACCTCGAGACAGAGATCGACGCACGCTATCCGACGGATCATATCACGGCCGAGAAGATCAGCGAGATGATTCCCCGCTTCCTAGGTCGCATCGAACAGGTGCCCCCCTCGTTCTCGGCATGCAAGGTGGACGGCCACCGCGCCTACAAGATGGCCCGCAAGGGGCACGAGGTGGAGCTGAAGCCCAAAGTGCTCGTGATCGACGAGATAGAGTTGCTATCGTTCGACCCCGCGCAGATGACCGTGACACTGCGTATAGTGTGCAGCAAGGGCACCTACATCCGCGCGCTCGCCCGCGACATGGGCGAAGCTCTCGGCTCCGGAGCCCATCTCACGGCCTTGAGGCGCACTCGGGTAGGCGACATCACCATCGACGACTGCCTCACGGTGGACCGCGCCGTGGCCCTGATACGCGAGGCCGACATCGTAATGCCCGAGCAGGAGGACACACCCCTGAGCTCGGGTGACAAAGAATAGTTTTTTAGGTTTACAAGTCAGCAAACACAACGAGAATGAAACTCTCACAATTCAAATTCAAACTCCCCGAAGAACTCATAGCCCAGCACCCCAATCCCGAACGCGACGACGCCCGGCTCATGGTGATAAACCGCAAGGAAGGCACCATAGAGGATCACGTGTTCAAGGAAGTGATCAACTTCTTTGACGACGGCGACCTCTTCGTCTACAACGACTCGATGGTATTCCCGGCCCTGCTCTATGGCAACAAGGAGAAGACCGGCGCCAAGATTGAGGTGTTCCTGCTGCGCGAGCTCAGCGCCGACGGCAAGCTGTGGGACGTGCTCGTGGAGCCGGCTCGCAAGATAAGGATAGGCAACAAACTCTATTTCGGCGACGACGAGTCGATGGTGGCCGAGGTCATAGACAATACCACATCGCGAGGACGCACCCTGCGTTTCCTCTATGACGGGCCCCACGACGAGTTCAAACAGGAGCTTTTCAAACTCGGCTCCACACCGCTCCCCTACTACATCAAACGCGAATCTACCGCCGAGGACACCGAGCGCTATCAGACCATCTATGCCTCGCGCGAGGGTGCCGTGGTGGCCTCGGGTGTTGGTCTCCACTTCTCGCGCGAATTGCTGAAACGCCTTGAGATCAAGGGCGTGGGACAGGCCTTCATCACCATCCACAGCGGCCTCGGCAACTATCGCGAGATCGACGTGGAGGATCTCACCAAGCACCGTATGGACTCGGAGGAGATGATAGCCTCCGAGGCTCTTGTCGACACAGTCAACGCCACCAAGGACTCGGGCCACAAGGTGTGTGCCGTCGGCACATCGGTGCTCCGCGCCATCGCAAGCGCGGTGAGCATGGGTGGACACATGAAGACATATACCGGGTGGACCAATAAGTTCATCTTCCCGCCCTATGATTTCACAGTCACAAACTCCCTGCTCACCAACTTCCACCTCCCATACTCCACAATGCTCATGATGGTGTCGGCCTTCGGCGGATACGATCTGGTCATGGAGGCATATAAGAAGGCGGTCAAGGAAGGTTATAAGTTTGGCGTCTACGGCGACTCGATGCTGATAATCTGACGGTCCACCCCGTCACCCTCACAGTCTCAACCCTTGGCACGCTTCCTCACCATAGCCCGCAGCGGAGAGGCCGTCTTTCGCGAGAAGATGAGCCGCTTCCTGTCGTTTGCCATCCCGGTGCGTTCTCCCGAGGAGGCCCGTGAGGCCATCGCACTCTACACCAACGAGTATCACGACGCGCGCCACGTCTGCTGGGCCTACATGACAGGGGCTGAAAGGAGCACATGGCTGTCGTCGGACAACGGCGAGCCCTCCGGCACCGCCGGCAAGCCTATACTGGGCCAGATCAACTCGTTGGGACTGACGGATGTGGTGGTGATCGTAGTGAGATACTTCGGAGGCATCAAGCTCGGCACCTCGGGACTCATCGCAGCCTATCGCGAGGCAGCCCGCCTCGCCCTCGAGGATGCGGGGACTGTGGAGGGGCGCGAGATGACATCGCTCACGGTGACGTTCCCATATCTGGCCATGAATCCCGTGATGACCTTGGTCAAGGGCTATGCGGCTTCAGAGCCTGTGACGATAGCCTCGCAGAGCTTCGACAACACCTGCTCGCTCACCCTGTCGCTCCCCCTCGACCTCCTCGCTGAGCTGTCGCAGAGGCTCGACGCCATCTCGGGTACCTCGCTGGCCGACACGTGACCCATCAGGCTGAGAACTATCGACATGGCATGATTGTTAATAATTCAGACCAAAACAACACTTCATATTTTCATCACTGATCACTTAAGAGAATGACAGACACCAACAAAGATCTGCTCCCACTCATCATAGAAGGCATCCGCGACCGTAAGGGCCGCAAGATCACCGTCGTAGACCTGAGCGACATCCCGAGCGCCGCCGCCGCACGATTCATCATCTGCGAGGGGACATCCACGCAGCATGTGGCATCCGTGGCAGACTCGGTGCGCGAGTATCTGCTGGAGAACGCACGCGTGAAGCCTTACAACTATGACGGATATACCAATTCATCGTGGATAGTGCTCGACTACGGCGACACACTTGTGCACGTTTTCATCCCCGAGACCCGCTCGCTCTACGACCTCGAGGGGCTGTGGAACGACGCCGTGATCACGGACATCCCCGATCTTGACTAACTCACCCACCACTCTCTCCCACCAAGCAAATCCATTATGGCCAATAATAACACTCCTCCCAGACCCAAGAAAGGCGGCATACGGTTCAGTATGTACTGGGCATACGCATTTATCACGGTCTTCCTCCTCGCGATGCTCTATCTCGACGACAACAGCCTGACCAAAGATGTGTCCTACACCAAGTTTGAGGAATATGTCGACACGGGAGGTGTCGAGAAAATCACCGTCTTCACCAACTCTGACAAGGCCGAGGCCCTGTTGAGCGACTCGCTTGCTTCCAAGATCTTCACCCCCGAGCAATACAAGCCCGGCAGCGGCACCATAGCACATATCATCACCGACATCCCCTCGGCCGACAAGATGCAGGACCAGATAGAGAAGTGGAGGCAGGAAGGAAAGTTTAAGGGTGATGTCAACTATGAGAAGTCGTCAGACTACTCATCATTCTTCTGGACATTCGGGCCCATAATCCTGCTGGTGGGCTTCTGGCTGTTCATGATGCGCCGCATGAGCGGAGGCACCGGCTCGGGTGGCCCGGGCGGTGTGTTCAACGTGGGCAAGTCCAAGGCCAAGGTGTTTG
>CAZAWC010000025.1:0-26510 GCA_964488595.1 uncultured Staphylococcus sp.
AACTGCAGGAAGAACGTCAGCAGCAGCAGGCGGATGTGCATGCCGTCGACATCGGCATCGGTAGCGATTATCACATTATTATATCGCAGCCCGTCGATACCCTCCTCTATGTTGAGGGCCGCCTGAAGCAGGTTGAACTCATCGTTCTCATAGAGTATCTTGGCAGGGACGCCATATGAGTTTTTGGGCTTGCCTCTGAGCGAGAACACCGCCTGAGTCTCCACATTGCGTATCTTGGTGATGGAGCCGGCGGCCGAGTCGCCCTCGGTGATGAAGATAGAGGAGGCGCGTTTCTTCTCCTCGTCGCCCTTGGGGTCGTTGAGATGCACGCGACAGTCGAGCAGCTTCTTGTTGTGGAGGTTGACCTTCTTGGCCTTCTCGCGGGCCAGCTTGGTCACGCCGGCCATCGCCTTGCGGTCGCGCTCGTTCTCCTGCACCTTCTTCAGTATCACGTCCGCCACATCGGTGTTGCGGTGCAGATAGTTGTCGAGATCGGTCTTTATATAGTCTGCCACAAACTTGGCCACGGTGGGACCATCCGGGCCCACGTCGCGGCTGGTGAGGCGCGTCTTGGCCTGAGAGTCAAACACAGGCTCCTCGACACGCACCGACACGGCGGCTATCATGCCACCGCGTATGTCCGAGAAGTCAAAGTCCTTCTTGAAATACTCCTTGATGGTGCGCGACACCGCCTCCTTGAACGCTGCGAGGTGTGTGCCTCCGTGGATGGTGTTGGCACCGTTGACAAACGAGTAATACTCCTCGCCGCGCTGATTGGCGTGGGTGATGGCTATCTCTATATCCTCGCCCACGAGGTGGATGGGGTCATAGAGAGGGTCGGCCGTCATATTGTCGCGCAGCAGGTCGAGCAGTCCACCCTTGGACACATAGCGCTTGCCATTGAGCAGGATCGCGAGCCCGGTGTTGAGGTAGGTGTAGTTCTTGACCATCTGCACCACAAACTCGAGGCGGAAGCGATAGCCCTTGAAGATGGCGGCATCGGGGGTGAAGCGCACCAGCGTGCCGTTGGGCTCGGTGGTAGCCTCCACGGGGCTCTCCTCGACGATCTCGCCGCGCGAGTAGGTCACAGACTTACACTGTCCGTCGCGCACCGAGCGGATGTAGAAGTGGGTCGACAGCGCATTGACAGCCTTGATGCCCACACCGTTGAGGCCCACCGACTTCTTGAAAGCCTTGGAGTCGTATTTGCCACCCGTATTCATGCGCGACGATGCCTCGACCACCTTGCCGAGGGGGATGCCGCGCCCGTAGTCACGGATCTGCACCGACTCGTCGGTGACATCTATCACCACCTGCCGTCCGTAGCCCATCACGAACTCGTCCACGGCATTGTCCATCACCTCCTTGATGAGCACATAGATACCGTCGTCAAACTTCGAGCCGTCATCGACATTGCCGATATACATGCCCGGGCGACGGCGTATATGCTCCTTCCAGTCGAGGGTAGTGATGGCATCCTCGTTGTAGTCTGCTGCAACGGGAGCCTTGCCGGGGTCTGAGAAGAGTTCTGCGGAGTCTGTCATGGGCCAAAAATCATTAACACGCAAAGTTAAGAATTTTTTCTGACACCATCCACCCCTTTTTCTTATCAAATCTCACCCCCCGCCCCAAAAAAACATAAAACTATCGGTGTGGGTCGGGGGGTGGATCAGGATGTAACGATGATCATGGGTGCACGAGTTTGACTGCATTGCCGCCCTGAAAGTTGATGTAATTGCCATCCCTGAGCCCATCAAACTGGGTATCGGCCACCGTGCCGACAAATCTCACCGCCAGCGGAGTCTTGCCAAGCCCCTTGCTTCTGGCCTCGAGGATAGCGGCCAAGGCAGAGATTTTCATCAGGTAAAAGATTCTTTTATTTTATATTTTACAGATTATCACCGTGTCAGACAGTGCGCCCGGGATAGGCCTGCAGGGCTGCGGCGAGCACTTTCATGGCCCTTGCGAGGTCTTCCTTCTTGAGCACATAGGCCATGCGCACCTCACCGCGCTGCATGCCGGGGGTGGTGTAGAATCCCGACGCCGGAGCCATGAACACCGTGTCGCCGTCGAGGTCGAAGTCGCTCAGACACCACTGGCAGAAACGGTCGGCATCGTCCACCGGCAGCTTCACCACCGTGTAGAACGCTCCCATCGGGATCGGCGTGTAGCACCCGGGGATCTTGTTGATCTGGTCGATGAGAAACTTGCGGCGGTCCACATACTCGTTGTAGGTGCCCAGCATATACTCGCGCGAAGTGTCGATCGACGCCTCGGCCACGATCTGACCCAGCAGCGGGGGGCTGAGGCGAGCCTGACAGAATTTCATCACATTCTTCTTGAGCTCGGGGTGCTTGGTGATGAGGGCCCCGATGCGTATGCCACACTCGTTATAGCGCTTGGACACCGAGTCGATGAGCACCACCTGCTCCTCCACCCCCGGGAGATGAAACGCCGAGATGTAGGGTGCACCCGTGTAGCAGAACTCGCGATACACCTCGTCGGAAAACAGAAACAGGTCATACTTCTTCACGAGGTCGCGGATCTGGAGCATCTCCTTCATCGTATAGAGATAGCCCGTGGGATTATTGGGATTGCAGATGAGGATGCCCTTGGTGCGCGGAGTGATGAGCTCCTCAAACTTCTCCACCGGGGGCAGCGAGAATCCGTCGTCGATGCTCGAGGGGACTGTGATGATCTTGGCGCCCGCCGAGATGGCAAAAGCCATATAGTTGGCATAGGCCGGCTCGGGCACTATTATCTCGTCGCCCGGGTCGAGACAGGCCATGAAGGCAAACAGCACAGCCTCCGAGCCTCCGGCCGTGACGATGATATCGTCCACATCCACCTCGATATTAAAGCGGTGATAATACTCCTTGAGCTTGCGGCGCAGCGACAGCAGCCCGTCAGAGGGGCTATACTCCAGCACCTCGCGGTCTATGTGGCGCAGCGCCTCGAGCCCCTCGGGAGGAGTGGGCAGGTCAGGCTGGCCGATGTTGAGATGAAACACGTTGATGCCGCGCTCCTTGGCCTGAGCGGCGAGAGGAGCCAGACGGCGGATGGGTGATGCGGGCATCAGTGTGCCGCGTTCGGATACTTTGGGCATAGCTTCACACTTTGAGTTCGTAGTCGCGCACAGCCATGAGGATCTCCTTGTCCTGCTCGGTGAGGGGCACATGGCGGCGGGACATCATGCGGGTGGCCGTGTCAAAAAATCTGTCCATATTCACCTCGGCGAGCCCGGCCGTGGAGCCCTCGTGGAACGAGGGGACAAACGTCCTCGGGAAGCCCGCCCCATAGAAGTTGACCCCCACACCCACCACAGTGGCCGTGTTGAACATGGTGTTGATCCCGGCCTTCGAGTGGTCGCCCATGATGAGGCCGCAGAACTGCAGCCCCGTGCGGATAAATCCGCCGGTGGCATAGCTCCACAGGCGCACCGGTCCATAGGTATTCTTGAGGTTGGAGGCGGTGCATCCGGCGCCGAGGTTACACCACTCTCCTATCACGGCATTGCCGAGAAAACCGTCGTGGGCCTTGTTGGAGAAGCCGGTCATCACCACATTGTTGAGCTCGCCGCCCACCTTGCAGTAAGGGCCGAGCGTGGTGGCACCATAGATCTTGCCCCCCATGTTGACCATCGAGTGGGCACACATGCCGATGGGCCCGCGCAGACACGCCCCCTCCATCACCTCGGCGTGACGTCCTATGTAGACAGGACCATGAGTCACATTGATGTTGGCACACTCCACCGTGGCCCCCTCCTCGATAAAGAGGAGCCCCGGGTCACCCACCAGACGGCACGTGTCGCTGAGCGGCTGAGAGGTGCGCCCTGCGGTGAGCGAGGCGAAGTCGGCGCTCACGGCCTCGGCATTGCGCATGAACAGGTCGGTGACCGAACGGAATGCCAGCGGGTCAGCCCCCTTGTAGGCCACCTCGACGGTGCCGGCACCCGTGTAGGCCACACGCTCGCCGCTCTCCAGCACGAGGGCCTGATCGGGGCCGAGGGCCTCGACAGCGGCCACAAGCTCAGCGTCGGGACACACATGGGCGGCTATGAACAGGTCCATCCCCTCAGAGAGGGTCATGGGATATTTTATCGACAGATAGTCCTGAGTCTGCCACGAATAGGTGCCGGGGAGAGCGCGGCTCCACTTCTCGGTCTGCGTCATGATGCCAAATCTCACCTCTCCCACCGGGCGGGTGAACGTGAGGGGGAGGAGGGCGGCACGCACCTTATCGTCGTCAAACAGTATTATATTTCTCATCTGCTAATCTCTGGTTTATTATTAATAGTGTGCAAATGTAATGATTATTTGCCGATAATCCGATTGCCGGGCCCAAAAAACATCAGCCGGTGCATCAACAATCAGAAAAGTTCATAAGGACTATATTAAAAAACATTAATTATTCGTCACAGACTTGGAGGGTTGACCGATAGTACGTAACTTTGCACCCGGAAAGAAAGCACCATTACCGCACTGCTTCGCCCCATAAGGTCAAGGAAAGGTCTGTGAGTCAATCACACCATCCCGGCCAAGGCAGGCATGCGGCTCAGCGGACAGCCGTCGCGATGACGTAGGCCTCGAGGAGACAAATATTGGTGTTGTGTAAGTATGATATAATCTCTACATTTAATTTGGATGATATAGTTCTGTGAAACTATCGAATCGCAAATGCCTTAATGGCTTTAGTCCGAAGCGCCTTGTCGAAAGGAGCCGCGGACATTTTTTATGCCCAACTTTAACCTTTGTTAAATCAAACGATTCCGATTTTTTCGTACCTTTGTACCTGCTGTTGCCACAGCCGTGACATCAGCACCACAGCAATACGATTCACAACTCTATTTCTCACCGGAAAACATGACAAGAAAAATATTATCTCTACTCGCCCCCATAGCCATCGGCCTCGCATGCCTCACCACCTCCTCGTGTATCGACGAGAAGGAAAACCGGCAGGACGTCTACCTCAACTACGGCGGCGAGCTGTGCTTCAACCGCATCACCGACCTTGAGACCGGCGAGGTGGCCTACTCGCTCAACCCCTCATATCAGATGCTCTTCGAGCTGCTCCAAGGCAACGTCACCGTCGACATGACCAATATTCAGGTGGCCAACGGATTCTCTGGGCTCGCTTTCAAGCTCCCCTCCATGAAGTTTGAGTGGGACGACAACACATCATTCTATGTGGCCAAGGGCACCGACATCGTCCCCGAGAACGCCGCCGGCAGCTATGTATTCACCTCATTCAGGCTCGACGCCATGCCCGGCCGCACCGTGCAGTCCACGCTGGCCCCGGTCTACCTGCTCGACTACACCATCAACGGCCGCTATCGCATCAACGTCTTCCCCACGGCCCCCATCCTCGTGGGCGAGCTCACCGCCACCAACGCCGATGGCGGCTCGGAGCCCTTCACCTCGCGGTCGCCCTACCTCACCATGCGCATTTTCCCCGAGAAGATGCAGGCCAACATCATGATCGGCTCGGCACAGTTTGCCAACGGCATGATCGTCAACGACATGGTGATCAAGAACGTGCCCCTCACCTGTACCGCCACCGGCTATAGCCTCGCGCTCCCTGACGACGCCCCGGCACAGATCTACTATACCAACGACGCCCCCATCGAAAAGTGTAGCGCCGAGAATCTCAAGATCGACTTTGACCTCGCCACAGGTGCCACCACCCTCACAGGCCGCTTCAACATCTACGACCGCCTCGGCGACGACGACGCCCCCGAGCAGGCCTATGACGTGAGGATGAATCTCAGCTACACCTATATCGTAGACTGAGGACGAGCCGCGGAGACGCCTCCATAATCCATACCTTTTACGATAACCCTCCCGCCCTGTCACAGAGCGGGAGGGTTATCATTCGTGCCCCGCCGTCATGCCTCCGCGCCAGCCATAAGGCAAAAATCAGAGGCAAAAATGCCACATCCGGGACCGCACACCGAGTTTTTCTAAAAAACTTCACCTAAACACTTGTTTTATTGGCCGAAACGCCTTATATTTGCCATAAAATCCCACAGTGGCCATCCTTAGATCTACTCCACATCACACGAGAAAATTACAATAACTCTATAACCATTTTAATACCTAAAACCAACCATTTTTCTATGAATCGGAAAAACTTCTGTATGTCCCTCGCAGTGGCATGTCTGCTCGGCTCGATGAGCGCGCAGGCCGCCTTCAAGGACATCAAGGTTGACCTGACTAACGGCAATCTTCTCACCGCCGCAGAGATAGCCGACAAGCCCATGGTCACCTTCGGCCTCGCAGTGGCCGACGACGGCACCGTGACACGTGTCGCCGCCGATGATGCCTCATCGGCCATCAAACTTCAGGGCCAATATCACTCCAACGAGCATGGCTGGGGCAACTTCAGCTCCACCGTAGCTGTGGACGGCCCCGTGCGCGTCTCCATGGGCACATGTGCATGGGGCGGCGACGTCACCATCAAGGACGCCTCGGGCGCAGTGGTAGGGACGTTCAACACCAACGACGGCACCTGCTATCACAACTCAAACAACGTCGGCTCGGCCCTCTATCGCGGTGATGCCACCACCCTCACCATCTCGGGCGGCAGCTACACCCCCTACTTTGCCGTAGAGGCAGTCGATCCCTCCGAGCTCCTCACCACCTACACAGTCACCTACACCGTGGGTGCTACCGAGGGCGTGGCCCCCGCAGCCGAGACTGTAGAGGAGGGCAAGACTTTCACCATCCCCGCCAACTACACAGTATATGCCGACGGCAAGACTCTCACCGGCTGGACCGACGGCACCAAGACCTATCAGATCGGCGAGATCGTCACCGTGACCGGCGACATGACGCTGACCCCCGTCTTCGTCACCAACACCGTGAGCATCGCTGACCGCACCGAGGAGCTGACCCTCCTGTGGGACTTCCAGCGCAAGAACGGCGCGCCCACCATCGGGTTCCAGAACGTGGAGGGCGTCTTCGTGACCCAAGCCACCATCGGCACCGAGGTCATCGACGTCAAGCTGGCCTTCGACACCAACAACGGCGGCAAGCTCAACAACGCCAACTGGAACGACTGGGCACAGATGAACGGAGGCACCAAATTCCAAGTCCCCTCCTGCAAGGGTGCCACCATCTCGCTCGAGAGCTATGAGCCCTGCAACGCTACCGTCGACGGCAACCCAATGACCGTCAACGGCAACAACGCATCGTTTACCGTCCTCTCTCCCGCCGAGACAGCCGAACTCACCATCGGCAACAAGGGCAGCTACTACCGCTGGATCAAGTCGGTGCTCCCCGTGGTGAAGAGCGCCGGAGGCACCACCTTCACCAATGCTGACGCATCTGTCATCTGGGCTTTCAACAATGCCGAGACCTATATGACCGACGTCACATCGGAGCCCGCAGGAGCATTCTCCATCACCACTTTCGACCTCAACGGTCTGAAAGTTGACGGCGCAACAAACACCACCATGTGCCCCGACATCAAGTTTGTCAAAATTCTCTCCGTCAACGGTCCCTCCGACATCGTGAAATGGTGCGTCAAGCCCACCAAGGGTCTCACCTTCACCCCCACCGCTATCTCTTTCTACATCACACGCTACGGCACCGACGGTAGCGGCGCAGACGTAACTGTCAAGGGCGAGGTGGCCGACGGATCGGCCTCTGCAGTATTCGGCTCCATCACACCCCACCGCAACAACAAGACTCAGGGCGACGACAAGCACGGCAACCGTGACGACTACACCGTCCACTACGAGTACACCCTCACCGCCGATCAGCAGGCCGCCCTCACATCGGGCGAAGGCTTCAACCTCGTGCTCAACAACGGTTTTGGCAACACCAAGGGTGCAGGCTACTCGGACGTGCAGATCCACGGCACCGTCAACGGCACCACTCAGGAGGTGGCCAAATATGTAGTCACCGCCAAGGCCAATCCCGAGGAGGCCGCCACGATCTCCATCTATCCCTCGCTCGACGAGTATGAGGTAGAGAGCGTGATCAACCTCAACGCCGAGCGCAACTTCGGCTATATCTTCAACAACTGGACCGACGCCGAGGGCAACGTAGTGTCCGAGGCTGCCAAGTTTGACTATACCGTCCTCGGCAATGCCGACCTCACCGCCAACCTCTCCCCCGTAGCCACCTACGAGCTGAAGTATGGTGTAGAGGGTGGCGCCAACAGCTATCAGGTGCAGGCCACCCCCGAGCCCGTCGTCATCGACGGCAAGATGATGTATGAGGAAGGCACCAAGGTGACCCTCACCGCGCTGCCCAACCCCATCATGGCCTTCACCAACTGGAGCGACGGACAGAGCTCGAGCGAGATCTCGTTCGTGATGGACGGCGACAAGGAGTTTACCGGCATCTTCTCGGCAGCCGACTTCATCGTAGGCTGGGACTTCTACCTCCCCGGCAATAACGGCCGTGCCGCCGACTTCGCAGCCGAGGACAACGACGCTGTGGCACTCGTGCTCCGCAACGCCGACGGCGACCTCAAGAGCTGGCTCGACAAGAGCGAGAAGGGCGCCGGTGGCTATGAGGGCCGCCCCGCAGGTGTCAACTGGACCACCGACGGCCTCGGCACCAACTACTGGCAGACCACCGTCAACGCATCGGCCTTCACCGACATCAAGGTGCTCGGCGAGATGGCCTACAACTATAATGCCTACTCCACCTATATCGTCGAGGCTTCGACCGACGGCGAGAACTGGGCTGAGATCGGCAAGGTCAACATCGAGGGCCGCAAGAACTGGAAGACATATGAGTTCAGCCTGCCCGCCCAGTATAACAACGTCGAGACCCTCTCCCTGCGCTGGATCGCCGACAAGACCTCGGCCATCGACGGCACCGAGAGCAACAACGACGGCATTGCCATGGGCCCGACCTACATCATCGGCTCGCACAACCTCGTCAACGACGGCACTGCGCCCGTGCTGGTGAGCAACGTGCCCGAGGAGGGCAACACCAACGCCTCGATCAACGGCCGCATCGTCCTCAACTTTGACGAGAAGGTCAAGACTGCCGAGGGCGTCAAGGCTACGCTCGGCAACCTCTCGCTCGAGCCCACCGTGACCGGCAAGAGCGTGATGTTTGCCTACAAGAACCTCGAGTATGCCACCGAGTACACCTTCTCGCTCCCCGCAGGCGCTGTGATGGACCTCTGTGACAACGCCACCACCCAGCCCATCACCATCAAGTTTACCACCCGCACCAAGCCCGAGGTGGAGAAGGCTCTCTATGACTTCATCGTTCCCGACATGGGCACACTCGACGAGGCCATCGCCGCAGCCAACACCCGCGACGACGCCACCAAGCGCTATCGCATCTTCATCAAGAACGGCAACTATAAGCTCGCAGCCTCGACCGAGGCCGAGAAGACCGGCAACGACGGCAAGGCTTATCCCGATCCCACGGTCAACATCAACAAGGCCAACATCTCGTTTATCGGCGAGAGCATGGAGGGCGTGGTGATCACCAACACTCTGCCCGAGTGCGGATCAGGCGCCCACGTGCTCGAGGGTATCGGCAAGGGCGATGTGCTCCGCATCAACGGCTCGGCCACCGGCTGCTACTTCCAGAACCTCACCATGAAGTCGAGCATGGGCGACGCCCACGGACGTGACATCGTGCTCAACGACAACTCTGACAAGACCATCTTCAAGGATGCTTGCCTCTGGGCTTATCAGGACACCTATGTATCCAACAATGCCAACGGCCGCTTCTACTTCGAGGGTGGCGTGCTCCGCGGCCGCACCGACTACCTCTGCGGCAAGGGCGACGTCTTCTATCAGGGCGTGACCCTCATCATGTGCGAGAAGGGTGGCTATATCACCGCTCCCTCCAATGCACGCAAGTATGGCTACGTGTTCAACGAGTGTGAGATCGTAGGCGAGACCGCCGACGTCAACGGCAACTTCACCCTCGGTCGTCCTTGGGGCAGCGGCACTCCCACCTGCTTCTACCTCAACACCAAGATGACCGCACAGCCCTCGGCCATCGGCTGGAACGAGATGAGCGGCGGCTATCCCGCACGTTTCGCCGAGTATAACTCGACCACCGCCTCGGGCACCGTAATCGACCTCAAGGACCGCAAGAAGATCTTCGCCGACACCCACGAGAACAATCCCGTGCTCACCGCCGAGGAGGCTGCCGCCCTCACCCTCACCGAGGTGCTCGGTGGCACTGACGACTGGGATCCCGCAGCTCTCACCGAGCAGGCTCCCGAGCCCAAGAACGTCATCAACGACGGTTCTGTCATCACTTGGGACGACTCCAAGTATGTATCGCTCTGGGCCATCTGCGCCGACGGCAAGGTGATCGACTTCACCCTCGAGCCCTCCTACTCGCTTGCAGCTCCCGCTGCCGTGGCCGCCGAGGATGCAGCCAACGCCACCGGCGTGGTCTACTCCGTGCGTGCAGCCAACGAGATGGGCGGTCTTGGCGCAGCTGTCAAGGCTGAGGAAGGCACCGTAGCCATCGACGAGATCGCTGCCGAGGGCACCGTAGTCGAGACTGTCTTCTACAACCTTCAGGGCATCCGCGTGGCAGCTGCCACCAAGGGTATCCTCATCAAGGTAGACACCCTCGCCGACGGCTCGACCCGCACCACCAAGGTAGTTGTGAAATAATCCACCGACGTTTCCAATAACCTACATACACCCCTCCCCCGTCACAGCCCGACTGTGGCGGGGGAATTTGTATCCCGACAGGGCAGCCCCCTATGAAAAGAGGACACGTCTGAAAAAAGCGTGGCTGAGAGAGATGTCTCGGCCACGCTTTTTATTTCAGACGTGTATTGTTGTGCCGTGCAGGCTCAGGCTTACTTTCCTATCATCTTAAGAAACGATGTGGGCACGGGAGTAGTGAAGTACATATCCTTGCGGGTGATGGGATGGACAAACCTCAGCGTCTGCGCGTGCAGGGCCATGCGGTGGATGGGCGACGATCCCGCGCCATAGCGGCGATCGCCCGAGATGGGATGGCCGAGGTCCTTCATGTGGACACGGATCTGATTCTTGCGCCCTGTGTCGAGCTCCACCTCCATCAGCGAGTATCCGCGGCCCGACTTGAGGGTGCGATAGCGCGTCACGGCCAGCTGTCCCTGCTCGGGCTTGTCGGTGGAATAGACCTCATAGCGCGAGTTCTCGGCCAGATAGCTGCGCACCTCACCCTCGGCCGGATCGGGTGTCCCCTCGACCACGGCAAGATATTTGCGCTCGAGCACCATATTGTTCCAGTTGTGCTGCAGGCGCTCCTTGGCCTCCATGCTCTTGACAAAGACCATGAGCCCCGAGGTGTCCTGATCGAGACGGTGGACGATGAAGATCTTGTTGCGCGGATCCTGCCACTTGAGATAGTCCTTGAGGATCGAATATGCGGTGCCGTCCTTCACACGGTCATTGCCCATGGAGAGGAGGCCATAGCCCTTGTTGACCACGATGATGTGGTCGTCCTCGTAGACAATCTTGAGACGGCGGTGATAGAACACCCTGAACTCGCGGGTCAGGTTGGCCTTCACCTCGTCGCCGGGCGCGAGGGGTGTGTCAAACTGCTTGACGGGCACGCCGTTGACGGCAATCTGATTGTGTGACAGGAGATTCTTGACCTGCGTGCGCTTGCGCGCGGGCATCTTCTCGATGAGAAACTCGAGCAGAGGCCGCTCCTCCTCGACCGTGTAGGTCTCTATGACGTCGGGGCGGAAGTCGTTGCGCTCGGCACCGGGCTTGGTGGAGTATGGTTTGCGTGCGGGCATCATGATGTCACTTCTTGGTCTTGGCCGATGTGCGGCGCGGCTTCTTGGGGGCCGCGTCCTGAGCCTCTATGATGGCGCGCACCTCGTCGAGGGTGAGGGCCGAGGGGTCGGCCACGGTCTTGGGTATCTTGTAGTTGGACTTGCGATAGGAGATATAGACGCCATACCGGCCGTTGAGGATGCTCACCTCGGGGTCCTCGTCAAAGGTCTTGACCACCTTGTTGGAGTCGGCTTTGCGCTTGGCCTCGATGAGGGCTATGGCCTCGTCGAGCGTTATCGACGTGGGGCTCATATCCTTGGGAATCCCCGTGAACTTGCCGTCGTGGCGTATGTAGGGGCCGAAACGCCCCACGGCGGCCACCACCTTCTTCCCCTCATATTCGCCCACCTCGCGCGGCAGGTCAAAGAGCTTGAGAGCCTCGGCGAGGGTGATGTCAAAGACGCTCTGGTCCTTGTTGAGCGAGGCGAAGCGGGGCTTCTCGTCAGAGTCGGCCGAGCCGATCTGGACGATGGGGCCGAAACGCCCTATCTTGACCGATACGGGCTGGCCGGTGGCGGGGTCGGTGCCCAGCAGGCGCTCGCCCACCTTGCGCTCGGTGCGCATGTCGTTGGCCTTCTCCACCTCGGGGTGAAACAGGTTGTAGAACTCGGTGATCTCCCCTTTCCAGTCGGCGTCGCCCTCGGCTATGCGGTCAAACTTGGCCTCCATGCCTGCGGTGAAGTCATAGTCGAGGATGTCGGGGAAATGCTCGGTGAGAAATTCGTTGACTATTATGCCGGTGTCGGTGGGCAGGAGCTTGCCCTTGTCCGATCCTGCGGTCTCGGTGCGGACACTCTTGTGTATCTCGCCGTCGGCCGTGAGGGTGAGTATGTCGAAGTCGCGTTTCACGCCCGGCTTGTCGCCCTTGACGATATATTCGCGATTCTGTATGGTCGATATGGTGGGGGCATATGTGGAGGGACGCCCTATGCCGAGCTCCTCCATCTTCTTGACCAGCGACGACTCGGTGTAGCGCGGGGGTGCCTGTGTGAATCGCTCGGTGGCCACGGCCTCGTCGAGCACGAGGGCTTCGCCCACGTTCATGCGCGGGAGCACCTTCTCGCCCGGGGCGGCCTCGGGCTCGTCGTCGCTCCCCTCGAGATAGAGGCGGAGGAATCCGTCAAACTTCACCACCTCGCCCGTGGCGGTGAAGTGCTCCTTGCGGCCGTCGACAGCAATCTCCACCGTGGTCTTCTCAAACTCCGCGTCGGCCATCTGCGAGGCCAGCGTGCGCAGCCTGATGAGCCTGTAGAGCTTCTTCTCGCGGTCGGTGCCGTCGATGGTCTCACGGTCGATATAGGTGGGGCGGATCGCCTCGTGAGCCTCCTGCGCGCCCTTGGATGAGGTGTGATAGCGGCGCAGCTTGAGATACTGCTCGCCCAAGTCGCTCTTGATGAGCGAGGCGGCCGCGCCGAGCGCGAGGGTGGAGAGATTGAGCGAGTCGGTACGCATGTAGGTGATATGTCCGGCCTCGTAGAGCCGCTGGGCTATCATCATGGTCTGCGACACGGAGAATCCCAGCTTGCGCCCGGCCTCCTGCTGGAGAGTGGAGGTGGTGAAGGGGGGCGCCGGGCTCTTGCGCAGGGGCTTCACCGAAATGTCGGTCACCTTGAAGGGTGACCCTGCGCATGCCTCGAGAAACTCGCGGGCGCTCTTCTCGTCGGGGAGACGGCGCGACAGCTCGGCTTGGAGCGGCACACCGCCGGGGAGCATGAAGCGCGCCGTGACGCGGAAGTAGGGCTCGGAGGTGAAGGCGTTGATCTCCTCCTCGCGGTCCACGATGAGACGCACGGCCACCGACTGCACACGTCCGGCCGACAGCGAGGGGCGTATCTTCTTCCAGAGCACCGGCGACAGCTCGAAGCCCACCAGACGGTCCAGCACACGGCGGGCCTGCTGGGCGTCGACCAGATTGATGTCGATGTCGCGCGGATTCTCTATGGCATTGAGTATGGCGTTCTTGGTAATCTCGTGAAACACTATGCGGCGCGTATTCTCGGGCTTGAGGCCGAGCACCTCAAACAGGTGCCATGCTATAGCCTCACCCTCGCGGTCCTCATCAGAGGCCAGCCACACCATGTCGGCACTCTTGGCAGCCTTCTTGAGTTCGGCCACAAGCCCTTTCTTTTCGTCGGGTATCTCATAGACCGGCTCAAAATCCGAGGTGGTCTCTATGGCTATATCTTTCTTGCGCAGATCGCGGATATGTCCATAGCTCGACATCACCTTATAGTCCTTGCCGAGGAATTTTTCGATGGTCTTGGCCTTGGCCGGAGACTCTACTATAACGAGATTCTTCATAATCGTCAGATAGGGATACAGGAGCAAAACAACCCCTCGTCGGGCCGTTTTGCCTTTCAGTCGGCAAAGTTAAGTAAAAACCGCCAACTATTCTACAAATAATTAACATTTTCTGTGGCCGTGCCCCCTCCCCCTCGGGAAAGTATTATTAACTTTGCAGTCCCGAAGCCATGTTTTATGAATTAGCCCAAATATTCAAGATCCTGCTCATCTCGCCCCTGTCGTGGATGGCGGCCACGCTCATCGCCGCGTGTCTGACCAAGCGCCGGCGGCGGCGCATCGGGCTGCTCACGCTGTGCGGGGTGCTGTTCGTGGTGTTCACCGACCCGGTGCTGTTCCAGCTGGCGCGCAGGGCCTCGGCGGGGCATTATCTCCACCCCTCCATGCGCACGGACAAGGTGTATGACACCGTGGTGGTGCTGGGCGGATTCGGGTATGTCAACGAGGACAGCCACGCCGTGCAGTATAGCGACAACCGCGCCGACCGGCTGTGGGAGGCGGTGCGTCTGTGGCGCGACGGGCGCGTGAGGCGCATCATGATCGCCGGCGACGGCACTGTGGCCACACTCCCGGACGGATATGATCCGGAGCCTGACTTCCTCGCCTACATGGAGCGGCAGGGTGTGCCGCGCGAGGTGCTGGTGGCCGAGAAACGCTCTCGCAACACCCGGCAGAATGCCGAGTATTCGATAGCCATGCTCGACAGCATGGGGGTGGCCGACAGCGACTGCCTGCTGCTCACGTCGGCCACGCATATGGACAGGGCCCTCGACTGTTTCGGCCGGCTCGGCTATCGTCCCGACTATTATCCCGTCACTATCCCCGACCCGGTGGACCACCTCACGGTGCGATCCTTCTACCCCCGCTGGAGAGTGGCGGTGGAATGGGAAGAACTGCTCAACGAGATCATAGGGTCGGTCATCTACCGACTGACGGGCTACAGCTGATCACCGCAGTGCCGATCATACGGATCACATGAATCATTCTGCCGGCAGCGTGCGCGAGGCCACTGTGCCCGAGGCCAGCGTGGTGGTGATGACCGTGCCCGGCGGCAGGTCGGCGGCAGAGGTCACGGCATGGCCGTCGACACGCGTTATCGAATAGCCGCGGCGCAGGGTGGCGTCGGGCGACAGCACATCGAGCAGCCGCCCCAGAGCGTCGAGCCGCGAGCCGCTCCTCTCCACGGCCATGCGGGCAGCGTCGGCTATGCGTGTGCCCCACCCGTCGAGCTGCTCCCTGCGCGGCGTGATGTGGCGCGCCGCTATCCCCGAGAGGCCTATGGCCACGCGGTCGAGCCGCTGCGAGGCGCGCTCCACGGCGGCCTGCGGCAGATAAGGGAGACGGGCGGCATAGCCCGCCAGCTGCTCGCGGCTCCCGGCCAGCATCCCCGCGGCTGTGCGGTGGATGGCGGTGGCGAGGGCGTCGACACGGGCCAGCAGCTCCCCCTCGCGGTCTATGAGCCACTCGGCGGCAGCCGTAGGGGTCTTGACCCGCATGGCCGCCACGTAGTCGAGCACCGTCACATCGCGTTCGTGGCCTATGCCCACGATGACCGGGAGTGGAAACTGGGCTATGTTGGCAGCGAGCTCATAGTTTTCGAAGGCGGCAAGGTCGGCTGTCGCGCCGCCGCCGCGGATTATCACCACACAGTCCCACTCATCCTCACAGGCTGCTATCTGCTCGAGAGCGGCCACGATCGAGGCCGGAGCCGACGCCCCCTGCATCACGGCGGGAAAGAGGCGCACGGCGAAGCGTAGCCTCGTCGGGGTGGTGAGAAGCTGGTGAACGAAGTCGCCATAGCCCGCCGCGCCGGGAGCTGAGATGACGGCCACACGCTGCAACAGGTCGGGCCAGCCGAGATTGCGGTTGAGCTCGAGCACACCCTCGGCCTTGAGCCGGGCCAGTATCTCCATGCGTAGCTTGAGCAGGTCACCGAGCGTGTATGAGGGATCAATGTCTGTGATATTGACCGAGAGGCCATAGGCGGGATGGAACGATGCCGAGGCAAAGACCATCACCTTCATCCCGGAGGCGAGCCGGGTGCCCGTGGCGGCCTCAAACTCGGCGTCGATGCGCGGCAGCACATTGCGCCAGATAGTGCCGCGGAGGCGGGCCGTCACCTCGCCGGTAGAGGGATGTTTCTGCACCAGTTCGAGATAACAGTGGCCCGAGCGGCGCACGTCCGAAGTCTCGGCCGTGACCCACTCGCCGCGGAGGGAGGAGTCGGAGTTGACGAGAGCCGAGATGCGGTCGGCAAACTGTCTGAGCGTTATTGGCATGATGGATGGATCTGTGGAGTCACAGCACGAAGCTGACCTCCTTGAAGTAATACTGCCTCGGCGTCCCCTCCGTGTCGATGAGTGTAAGCGCGCCCGAGGGAGCCACGGAAGCGATGGAAGCCATGAACGTGATGCCGCCGCGCGTGTTGTCGACAAAGGGGTGAGTCCCCTCGCGCCGCCACAGGCGCGCCATATAGGCTGCGTCGAGCTCCGAGGGGTCGGCCTCAAGGAGGCGGAGTGTCTCGCGGCGCACGCTCTCGAGCAGCGGCACGAGGTCATACTCTCTGCCCGTGAGCATATGGAGTGACACGGGGTTGGGGGCGTCGGACACGAACTCGCGCTGATTGACATTGATCCCTATCCCCGCCACGGAGCGGTCGATGAGCCGCCCGGTCACGACATTCTCTATCAGTATGCCACAGATCTTGCGGTCGGCGGCATAGATGTCGTTGGGCCACTTGACGGCGATCTCCACGCCGGGAACGGCCCGCTCGAGCGTCAGCGCCACCCCGAGGGCCACGGCCTGGGAGATGCGAAACTGCCCGGCGGCCTCCACCCCCTGCGGGCGAAGCATGAGGCTGAAGGTGAGATTGAGCCCCGGGGCGGCCTCCCACGAGTTGCCACGCTGGCCGCGCCCTGCGCTCTGGGCACGCGCGGCCACGACGTCGCCGTGGCCCAGCGTGTCGGCCACCTGCGCGGCATATGTGTTGGTGGAGGCCACCTCGTCGAGCCAGATGGTGCGCGGCATCACTCCTCGCTGTCGTCGAGCAACGGATTGTCCACAGTCAGCACACGCGACCCGTCGGGCTGCTCCTCGATGGCGACACGCACGGTGTCGTCGGGGAGGATGTCGGCTATCCTGTCCGGCCACTCGATGAGACAGAGGGCTCCAGACTCGAGATAATCCTCCACGCCGATGTCAAACGCCTGCTCGAGATTCTCGATGCGGTAGAGGTCGAAGTGATAGATGAGCTCGGCGGTGGTGTCCGAGCGATACTCGTTGACGATGGCGAATGTGGGCGAGCCTGTGGCCTCGTCGTCGGCCACACCGAGCTCACGCACCAGAGCGTTGATGAATGTGGTCTTGCCGGCCCCCATCTCTCCCTCGAAGGCATAGACGGTGGCATCGCCCATCAGGGCCATGAACTCGCGGGCGGCCTCGGGGAGGGCGTCGGTCGAGGCTATACGGATGGTCTGTTTCATTTGGGTGTAAGGGTTATCAGCGGCACGAGCATTTCCTGCATGGAGATGCCTCCGTGCTGGAAGGTGCCGTCATAATACTGGACGTAGTGATTGTAATTGTTGGGATAGGCGAAGAAGTCGCGCCCGGTGGCGAAGATATAGGTGCTCGACACGTTGGGCGACGGCAGTCCGAAGCGCTGAGGGTGTTTCACCTCATAGACCTCGCGGTTGTTATATGCCAGATTCTTGCCTATCTTGTAGCGCAGGTTGGTGTTGGTGTTCTTGTCGCCCACCACCTTGACCGGGCGGTCCACCCTCACGGTGCCGTGGTCGGTGGTCAGCACTATCTTGTAGCCCTTGGCGGCTATGCGGCGAAATATCTCGATGGCCGCCGAGTGGCGAAACCACGACTCGGTGAGCGAGCGATAGGCCGCGTCGTTGACGGCCAGCTCGCGGATCATGCGGCTCTCGGTGCGGGCGTGAGAGAGCATGTCTATGAAGTTGAACACCACCACATTGAGATCATTGGCCGAGAGATTGGCAAACTCTCTGAGCAGCTTCTCGCCCGCCACGGAGTCGTTGATCTTGGTGTAGGAGAAACGGCACCGGCGGCGATAGCGGTCAAACTGCGTGGCTATCAGCGGCGACTCGTTGAGGTTCTTACCCTCGGGCGAGTCCTCGTCGACCCACAGGTCGGGAAACATGCGGGCTATCTCCACAGGCATCAGCCCGGAGAAGATAGCATTGCGGGCATACTGCGTGGCCGTGGGGAGGATGGAGCAGTAGAGCTCCTCGTGCATGGTGAAGATGTCGGTGAGCAGAGGCTTGACGGCCGCCCACTGGTCGAGGCGAAAATTGTCGATGAGGATAAAAAACACCTTGTCGCCCGCATCGAGCAGGGGGAAAACTGCGTTTCTGAACACCCGCGGCGACATCAGCGGCACCCCGGGGGTGTCAGGCCCGGCAGTGATCCAGTCCTCATAGTTGCGGCGCACGTATTTGACAAACGCCGCCTCGGCCTCGTTGCGCTGCATGGCCAGCAGCTCGCCCATATCCGAGTCGGCCTGCGTCAGCTCCATCTCCCAGCGTGTGAGGCGGGTGTAGAGCGCCATCCACTCCTCCATGGTCGAAGCGGCCGATATCTGCTGGGATATGCGGGTGAACTCCTGCCGGTAGTCGGTGGAGGTCTGCTGGCTCACCAGCTCCTCGGAGTGGAGATTTTTCTTGATGGACGATAGGATCTGCTTGGGGTTGACCGGCTTGATGAGATAGTCGGCTATCTTGTTGCCCACGGCCTGATCCATGATATTCTCCTCCTCGCTCTTGGTGATCATTATCACCGGGATATGAGGCTTGGAGATCTTCACCCTCTGCAGGGTCTCGAGCCCGGTGAGGCCGGGCATATTCTCGTCGAGGATTATGAGGTCATATTCCTTCTCGTCGGCCATAGCCAGCGCGTCGGCACCGCTGTTGGCGGTGTCCACGTCATAGCCCTTGGCTTTGAGAAACATTATGTGGGGCTTGAGGAGGTCTATCTCATCATCGGCCCAAAGGATTACAGGCATATATCGTGGTAGGGTGGTGGATAGTGTCGATGTCGGTGAGCCGTCAGTCATCCTCATCACCCTCCGAGCCTATGGGATAGGAGGGCATGACGGGGGCGGCGGGAGTGGCAGGTGGCGCGGGAGCGGCCTTGGGCTCAGCAGGCTTTGGTTCCGCGGTCTTTGGCTCGGACTTTGGCTCGGGTTTTGGCTCGGGCGCCTGAACGGGAGCGGGTTCTACGGTGGGCTCAGGGATGGGCTCCGCAGCAGGTTCGGGGGTAGCCTCCGGCGTAGATTCGGGGGCCATTTCCTCATACATCTCCTCAGCCGAGGGATACTCGTCGGGGGGCAGCACAGACTCATGGGTCTCGCGAATGGTCTCCTCGCCGCGGAAGCGGAAGTAGTCGTCAAACGAGCCTCCTCCCTGCAGCAACACCTCGAAGTTGGCCTTGCTTATCTCCACGGGACGCACGGCGGCGGGCATGGAGAAGGTGCCGTCGCGCGACAGCAGCGAGCGATAGTGATTGAGCTCGCCCTCGTTGGCAAATCCCTTGATCACCAGCAGCCCGAGCTTGCCGAAGTTCATCAGCTCGAGGTCGAAGTCGCGCACCACATAGGTCGAGAAGTTGTGGCGTGCCACCTCGTAAAGGAGACGGTTGGGCGACAGCTCGTCGGTGGAAAAGAGGAGCACCAGATAGTGCGGATCGTCGGGCGCGAGGGTAAACTCAAGGTCGGCCGGCGCGCCGGTGGCCGTGGAGTCGTTGGTGAGGCGTATGTCCCAGAGCATGGAGCGGGCGTTGCTCCCCGACGAGTGCAGCTCGCGCCCGGCGTTGAGGCCGGTGAGCCATGCCGAGGCCACGGGCGAGAGGTCGGTGTCGGGGTAGCGCTCCAGAAGGTCGCGGATGGTGGCGGCAAACTCGTCGTGGCGGTTTTCGGTGACGTAGGCCAGCGCGTCCAGAAACATAAAGCGCGGTATGAGGGGCGACATCGGATACTCCTCCTCGATGCCGCGGCGCGCCTCGTGCACCTCGGCGTTGCGATTGGCGAGATAGGCCTCATAGGCCTCCTCATAGAGGGTGTTCTGACGCGCCTCCATGCGCCTGAGATTGTCGAGATAGGCGGGATCGGCCATGGCCTGTCCATATTTCGAGTCGGCAAACTCGCTCAGTATCAGCGCACGCCATTTCTCGGCCTCGGAGGTGAGGCCTCGGCGCATGGCCATGAGATATTCGTTATAGTAGACGTCGAGGCGATACACATTCTCGGGATAGCGCTTCATGAGCGTTGCCCACTCGGCCGAGGCCGACCCGAAGTCGTCGAGCTTGTCCTTGAGGATGAGGCCCGAGTTGTAGAGCCCCTCCTGTATCACATCGTTGGCCGTGGCCTTCTCCACATCGGTCTTGGGGATCTGACGCAGGTAATACTCGGGATAGTGGGGATCCTGCTCGCGCTGGCGTGCCTCCTTGGTCTCGTCGTCATCCAGAGGGTCGGCCTCGCCGTCGGTGTAGACCCCCTCCTCGTCGGTGGCCGAGGCGGCATCCTCGTCGGGATTGTCGAGCGAGAAGGTGGCCTTGTTGCGGCGCCGCCAGTCATTCTCGAGCTTGCGCGAGCCCCACCGCTTCTGGAAGTCGGTGCGCCCGGCGTTGCGCGTGGCCGTGTTGTAGAAATACCATGACTTGTCGGCATTGAGCGTGAACTGTGTGGGGGCATTGTCGCCACCGTTGAGGGCCGAGCCGTTGGCCTCCTGCTGGGCGAGATACTCCTCGCGGGCGGCTGCCTCGGCCTCCTCCTTCTCACGCTTCTTGAGGTCGGCGATGATCTTCTCTATCACCTTCATCTGCTCAGCCTCGGGCATGGCGGCGAGGCGCAGCAGCGAGTCGTTGAGCACCACGTTCTGCGCATAGACGGCCAGCTCGTCGAGCACATCGCTGCGCCGCTTCATGGCATCATAGCCAGGATAGGTGGCGGGAAGCTGGGCCACACCCTCCGAATAGCAGGGCTGTGCCTTGTCATAGCGGCCTTGGTCATAGTAGAGCCCTCCGAGCGTCACCTGCGAGATGGCCTTGTCGATGCCGTTGCGGGTGGAGAGGCGGGCGGCCTCCTCGTAGGAGGCTATTGCATTGGCCGTGTCGCGGCGCGACAGGTAGAGATTGCCTATGGCATAGTATATCTGATCGAGATACTCCTTGTTGGCCCCATAGCGGGCCATGCGCTTGAGGGCGTTGACCTCGGGGGTTATCTCCTGTCCCTCATAGACCTCGCTCTGCTTGATGCGTGCGTTGAACGCCGTGCGGTGCGAGGCGCCGCTGCCACCGGCCTTGCGGTAGGCCTCGTAGGCCTCGGCCTTGCGCCCCTCGGCGGCATAGGTCTGGCCCAGCAGAAACCACAGGCGCGACTTCTGTGCCCCGGAGGCATAGCGCACCGCCTCGGTGAGCATCGGGATGGCGCGGGCATTGTCGTGAGACCTGATCAGGAAGTCGGCCTGAGTGAAATAATAGAGCTCCTTGAGGGTGCGGTTGGTGAGCTCGTCGGGCTTGATGCGCGTGAGGATGGTCTCGGCCTCAAACAGCCAGTCGAGCGCACAGTATGAGCGGGCTTGCCACAGGCGGGCCTCGGTGACGGTGGCGGGAAGCCATGTGAAGTGCTTGGCCACATAGTAGAAAGTCGAGGCGGCGCCGAGGAAGTCGCCGTTGTAATACTGGCTTCGGGCCATCATCATCCACGCGTTGTGCAGAAACGGATTATACTCGTCGCGCTTCATCCATTTCTTATACTCCTCATCGTTTCCCTTGCCCGACTTGCGCTTAGGGCGTTTCTTTATGGAGTGTAGCTGGATAGCCTTCTGTGCCTTCTCGATCGAGCGGTCAAACGACCCCGAGGGCTGGGGGGCGCTCTCGATGGCATAAGCCTCGGCGGGGTGCATCAGCACACGGCCCGTGTAGTCGTCCTCATAGGCACGCTCCATCTCCTTGAGCGTCTCCTTGAAGTGCTGGTCGCCGTTGAAGTAGACATTATAACGGGTGATGAAAGCCTGATAGTTGCGCGTGGCCGCAGTGTTTTTCTTATTGCTACACGCAGTCAAGGCCATGGCAGCAACCACGACCGCACACATCACTGTGGCCTTGAGCCAAAGGCTTAGTCTCATCACACTCTACTAACGCCTCCCCGCGCGCGTTTATTGCCCCGCGATGATAGTGTTTCTCCATTCTATAATCTATCCTCATGATCGACTGCCGCTAAAACTCTACGGACTCTTGACTGTCAGTGATTTTTTAATTATCTTTGCGTCTTAATAATTCACCTCCACAGCAGTCTAACAGCGCGTTAAATTAGCAATATCATCATGGCGGAATTCGATTTGAGCAGACTCGATAAGTACAGAGAACACAATCGTCTTGAAGCAAAGAAAGCAAAAGGTGGTTTCCCGGGGTCATTTTGGGAGACATACTCTGCTTTTGCCAATACTGATGGCGGAATAATTCTACTTGGCGTAGGAGAAGATAAGGATGGAAGGCTTATCCCGGAAGATGTCGATGTTGAGAAACTTCAGAAAGATTTTTGGAATATGGTCAATAACCGCCAGAAGATCAGCGCCAACATTGTCACACACAAGATGGTTAGACCGGAAGATATTCAGGGTAAACAAATTCTTGTTGTAGACGTCCCTCGTGCCGAGCGAACAGCCCGTCCGGTCTATGTCGGGACGGATCCAAAATCAGGCACTTTTCGTCGTAACCATGAAGGTGACTACCATTGCTCCCTTGAAGAGATGGCATTAATGTTCCGCGATGCTGCTTATGTCACTCAGGATGCTAAAGTCCTTGTACAGATGGATCTGTCCGCATTCTGCATGGAATCGGTCAAACGGTATCGCAACTTTTTCCGCTCCACACACATCAACCACCTTTGGAATAAAGAGGACGACGAATTATTCCTGCGAAAGATCGGAGCGATTGCAATAGGTGAAGATGGAAAATATCACCCCACAGCCGCCGGATTATTGATGTTTGGTTATGAATATGAGATAACCCGCGAATTTCCAAACTACTTCCTTGACTACCAAGAGAATCGATCATTGGGTGCAACCCGATGGACTGACCGATTAGTATCTACCTCCGGCGATTGGAGTGGTAATGTATTCGACTTCGTTATCGAAGCCTTACGACGTATGCAACAAGGCCTCAAAGTCCCATTTGTACTCAAAGGCAACCTTCGCGTTGATGATACGCCGGTACATAAGTTGCTGCGTGAAGCCATAACCAATGCATGCGTCCACGCAGATTTTTATGGACGTCAGGGATTAGTGATTCAGAAATCCGATGAAGGATACCGACTGTCAAATCCGGGGACCGTACGCATTTCTCTTTCAGACGCAATAGAAGGTGGTATCTCTGACCCTCGTAACAGCATAATGCTAAAGATTTTATCTCTCATAGAATTTGGCGAACGTGCCGGAAGTGGCCTAAGCGGCATATGCAAGCAATGGGAGAAAATCTACCACACTAATGTCATTATTGAGGAAACGCATAAAAATGGTGTTGACCGTACTACGTTGACTCTTTTCACTGATGGACACGAACAGGATGTGGAAGCCATGCTGGAGTTTTATAGTGACACGGCTGATCCCAACGGACCGCAAACAGGGGTGTGGATAGAACGTGAACCCCAAAAGGCCCCCCAAAATAGCAGCCAAGAGGGTCAAGGACTTCTAACTGGACCTCAAAAATTGTTAGAAGCAGTCAGGATGAACCCCAAAATCACAAAAGCAGCCCTTGCGGAGATGTTGGGGATATCACTGTCCACCCTCAAACGCTGGTTGAAAACAAATCAAATAGTCTGGTTGGGGCATTCAAAAAACGGCCACTGGGAAATCCACAAAGCATAACGAAACATCTTACTACAATAAAGCCTTCACGGACTATCGGAGGTAAGTCAAATTCCATTGTTATTGCCCTGCGATGTGCGAATTGCGGCCGGAGGGGAATGGGGCGCCGGAGGGTCACGGAGGCTCTACCCCCTCTCTGATACCATCCGGGGCGGGTCTTTGAAAATCATTAATCGTTTTAACTTGATTTAACTAAAATAATTACAACATTCTGAATCAGAGCATTTATATTTGCAAATCCACACACCCCTCTCTTGTTTCACTTAACCCATACCCATCTATGAACACTCTGTTTCATCGCTATCTGACAGCACTGGCAGCCGTCGTGCTGTCAGCCATCTCCGCCTCGGCCGACACCACGGTCGACGAGTTTAAGGTGGATGGCGTTTATTATAAGATCCTCTATGACCGCTTCCCTTTCGATCGTGTCGAAGTGACATCCGGTAACATTAGTTACACCGGCGACATCACGATTCCGGCAAAAGTAACTCCGCAGTCCATGACAATGGAGTATAATGTGGTAGGTATTGGTCCGAATGCTTTCTCAAATAGCTATAAGTTGACATCCGTCACAATAGAAGGCCCCGTGCAGTATATCGGGAAAGCAGCTTTCAGTGGATGCACAGGGTTGAAAAAATTCCCCGATATGCCGCAAGTCACCACCATAGGAGATCGAGCTTTTGAGAAGTGCACGGCGCTCACCAGTGTGACAATCCCCGCAAATATCGTATCGTTTGGGAACCGTGTATTTATGAACTGTACCGGCCTCACAAACGTGACATTTGCCAATCAGCTCACTACTCTGCCGCATGAAACTTTCAGCGGGTGTACATCGTTGAAAAATCTCCCGACCATGCCGCATGTAACCACCATTGGAAGAAGAGCTTTCCAGAAGTGCACATCGCTCACAAACGTGACAATCCCCGACAACATCACATCTATGGACGGACAGGTCTTTATAGAATGTACCGGTCTCACAAACGTGACACTCTCCAACCAGCTCACTACTCTACCAGACAGCGCGTTCTATGGTTGCACGTCTCTGACATCATGCACGTTTAAACCTAAAATTGGATCGCTCGGAAAATACTGTTTTGCGAATTGCACATCTTTGGTCGGCAGTGTTCCGCTCCCACGTGCTGTTACCGAGATCCCCGAGGGGATTTTCGCAGGATGCACCAATCTCAAATTCGTCTCTCATGGCGGCAATATACGCAGTATCGGTGGATATGCTTTCTATGACACCGCTCTGACTGACTTCTATTTTAACGATGGTCTCACATCAATAGGCAGATCTGCTTTCTCCGGCACAAAATTGAGCGAAGCAACCCTTCCCTCCAGTTTAGAGACTATCGGGGCAGAGGCTTTCTTTTCGTGTCCGTTCGCCTCAGTCAACCTTCCCAAGGGCCTAAAATCAGTTGGATACAGCGCGTTTTGTAACACAAACATTCAAGACATCACCATTCCACCCGCGTTGGAAACAATTGGTTGGCGGGCGTTTAGTGCAACAAAAATAAAAGATATAACGGTTCCTCCTACGGTGAAATACTTAGGTGAGGGAGTCTTTGAGGATTGTCTTTCCCTTACCAATGTTGCATTGAATGGAGACGTGAATAATATCGATGGGATAGGGACTTTCATCATGTTCAATCGAAGTCAGAATCTCGAGACCGTGAAGATCGCAGGTAACATTAAAGTACTCGGCGGCGGATTCTTCCGAGATGTAAAGATAAAGGATCTATATATCGGTGAGAATGTGAAACAAATAACCATTTGGACATTTATTAGAACAACTGTCGATGACACGTATTTCATGACTCAGAATCCCCCTGAAGTTATGTCTTACAAACGGACTTTATCTGAAATATGGAATTATTTAGGTGGAAGTGATGGCGATTTTGTTTTACGTTGTGTCAACGTACATATTCCAAAGGGCTCCACACAGGCTTATCGCGACTCCCGTCTGATGACATATCTTCCGCCGAATGTGAACTTTATCGAAGACCTTCCTTCGTCATCCATCGACGATGTTGTGGCTGACGGGGGTGCGGAGATCACGGTGGCTGACGGGCGGATTATTGCCGAGGGCATAGTGGAGGTGTATGCCACAGACGGGCGCCTCGTGGGGCGCGGCATGGCCGACCAGCTCCCCACCCTCACACCGGGCCTCTACATAGTCCGCACTCCCGCCGCAGCCAAGAAGATCATGGTGCGCTGACCCCGAGGCTACCCGTCTCAATAGACCGGGACAATCCTCCCGCTCAATACACCCGTCCATCCTCTCCGGCCCCATAGTCGAGCCGGGGAGGGTGGACGCGGAGTGGCGGGGTGCAGAAAAAGTCAATCTCCGTCTGTCCGGGTGGGACTGACGGAGATTGACTTTGGCGGGCGCTTCAGGATGGGCTTGAACCAACGACCCCCTGATTAACAGTCAGGTGCTCTAACCAACTGAGCTACTGAAGCATTTACGGGTCAGGAGAGATTTTTGAGAATTTCGCGCTTCAGGATGGGCTTGAACCAACGACCCCCTGATTAACAGTCAGGTG
>CAZAWC010000026.1:0-6094 GCA_964488595.1 uncultured Staphylococcus sp.
TGAGATTCCAGTCGATGGCGTTGATCGAGTCGGGCGACTTGTAGGAATTGTGGACCCCCTGCTTGTCGCGGAATATCTCCTCGCCGGCAAAGATGAAAGGAGTGCCCTGCGAGGTCATGACGATGGTCTGGGCCAGACGGGCGGCACGCTGACGCTCGGCATCCGTAGCGTCGGGCATCGACTTGCGCAGCTTGTCGGTGAGCATCAGGTCGTCGTGACACGACACATAGTTGATGATCTGTGTCGGAGCCGAGGCATAGGGGAATTTGGAGTTCTGTCCCTTCGAGTAGTCTACCTGCGGATGGGCCGTGGCAGCCACAATGCCTATTTTCACAGTCTCCTCGAGGCCCGGTTTGCCGGTAGCGAATCCGCGGTCGGCGGCATCGGTATAGTGTCCCTTGACCGCGTCGCGCAGGTCGTCGCTGAACACGGCGATGTCAGGCATCGCCGAGACGTTCTCCTTGAGCGCCCTGTCGGCCACTGGGAGGGGAGAGTCGCCGGCAGTCCATCCCTCGCCATAGACGAATATGTCGGGGTTGATCTCCTTGAGGGCCGCGGCCACCTGATTCATGGTCTCGGTGTCGTGGATGGCCATGAGGTCAAACCTGAAACCGTCTATGTGATACTCTTTGGCCCAGTATTTGACCGAGTTGATGATATAGTCGCGCATCTGCTGAAGGTCTGATGCAGTCTCGTTGCCGCAGCCTGAGGCGTCAGAGTAGCTGCCGTCCGCGCGGTGGCGGTAATAGTAGCCGGGTGCGGTGAGCGAGAAGTTTGAGTCGTCGTTGTTGGCCGTATGGTTGTAGACCACATCCATGATCACGCCTATCCCGTTGTCATGGAGCGACTTGACCATCTCTTTCATCTCCTTGACGCGCACGGAGGGGTCTGACGGATTGGTCGAGTACGACCCCTCGGGAGCGTTATAGTTGAACGGGTCATAGCCCCAGTTATACTGATTGGCGGGGAGATTGGTCTCGTCCACCGAATTATAGTCGTAGGAGGGGAGTATATGGACATGCGTCACCCCGAGATCCTTGAGGTGGTCTATGCCGGTCGATTCACCCTCTGGATTGTGAGTAGCCTCCTCGGTGAGGGCAAGGAATTTGCCCTTGTTGGCCACGCCAGACGAGGGGTGGACCGAGAAGTCGCGATGGTGCATCTCGTAGATCACGGCATCGTTGATATGGGCCAGAGCCGGGCCTTTGTCATCGCTCCAACCCTCGGGATCGGTCTTGGCAAAGTCGATTATCGCGGCGCGCTCGCCGTTAGCTCCCACGGCTTTTGCCCACACGCCGGGCGTCTCCTTGAGCCACTTGCCGTCATGCTTGATGGAGAATGTATAGAATTTGCCATACAGCTGCTGGCCGGGCACAGAGGCGGTCCATGTCCCCTGCTCGGCGCGTGTCATCTCTATGGTATCGGTTGCGGCGGTGTTGAGGCCGGTGGGATAGATGATGACCCGTGCCGCCTGTGCTTCGGGCGACCACAGGCGCCATCGGGTCCCCTGCGAGTCGACGGTCAGCTCGAGGTCGTCACCTGAGTAGGACGGGAAGGAGAGATACTTTCCGTCAGGATCCTGTGCCGTGGCCGACAGGCACACTGCCAGCCCGGTAATCAATGTGGGAAGTTTCATACGTTGATGTTGTGGAAAGAAAGTGAAAAGTGAGATGTGTAAGTATTGTAAGTGTATTGAGTATCGGTTATTTCATCGTCAGAATATCACGGCCGTGTCTGCCGGAGCCGCGGGCGAGCCCGTGACCGACTGCTCGGGAGCGGCCGGCGCGTAGCTGCTCATGGCGGCGTCGACATCGTCAATCAGGTCTTGACCCATTTTGTCGCGCGACACGATGATCCCCTGCGGGTCGATGAGCATGATGCACGGTATCCCCGAGATGCCATAGATGTCGGTGGGGATGGTCTGGGCATTGATGATGTTGGGCCATTCCAATCCGTGCGAGCTGATGGCGGCCAGTGTGTTGGCCGGCTCGTCCCAGACGGCCACGCCCACCACATTGAGGCCCTTGTCGCGATACTTCGCGTAGAGCTCCTTGATCACCTTGGCCTGACGCATGCACGGTCCGCACCAGCTGGCCCAGAAGTCCACGAGGGTATATTCACCGGGCTTCACGTAGTCCGAGAATTTCTGCACCTTGCCGTCATACTCCACGCTGAAGTCCGTGTAGTGTGTGCCAACCCCTGTGGCTCCCTTCTTGCGCATGGCTTCGAGAAGCGCCTGCACGCGTGGCGACGCCGCGATCACCGGCGACGCTCCGGCTGCTGCCTCGAGCTGGGGGAGGGTCATCTCATAGGCGCGCTGCATGAACCAGTACAGACCGAACGGACTGTTGCTGTTGGCCTTGTAGAGCTCCTCGGGGAGTGCCATGGCCGCAGCCGCGATAGAGTCGGCCTTGATGCGCTGTATAGAGTCGTTCTGATCGAGGGCCGAATAATCCTGCTCAAACTGCAGCAGGCGTGTGATCGCCTCGGTCTGTTTTTCGTTGAGGGGTGTGCCTGACGCCATCCCGTCAGACGAGACTGAGATGGTCCCCGGCTCGACATAGAAGATGGGGCCTCGTGAGGCTCCGAGCATTATGCGGCCTATGAAAGGGGTCTCCACCGTGCCCGAGAAACGGATGGTGTCGCCGGTGATGACCGTCGAGTCGATTTTCTCCGAACTGTCCCAGTCGATGAGCCAAGCCATCATGTTGGCCGACCCCTCCGGGGCCGGGAAGGTGACGGTGTAGTTGGGTTGTGCCTGTAGTGTGCATGCCGCGAGCACCGCGGCGGGTATCAATGCTGTCAGAGCTGCCTTCATCGTGTGGTTATGCTTGATTGTTATGCTTGATTATGCGTGGTTATGCGTGTATTGTTATTTGATTTCGATAGTGAGGGGAGCGGCTACTTTCCAGTCGGCGCTGACTGTGAGCGTGCGTGCCGTAGGGTCATATTTCCATCCTTTGGCTTTGCGTCCGTCCACGAGCACCTCGCGGGGTGTGCCGTCAAAGAGGTGTACCTTGAATGTCATTTTCTTGACAGCCGGTGCGCCGGGATATGTGCCTTTGGCCTCGGCCGTGATGGTGATCCCCCCGAGGGTGGCGTCTCCACTGAACGTGATGAGCGAATACTCGTCGTCCTCGAGCGAGCGGGTCGACAGGGGGTTGTCCTCATACATCACATATTCCGACGTGCCGAGATAGGGATAATAGTTGACGGTGTAACGGTCCGTGCGATAGTCGCCCGTATTCTCCATCGCATAGTCGGCCTGCGGGATGAACGCGCCGGCACGCACGAACAGCGGCAGCACGTCGAGCGGAGCAGCCACGGTCACGGTGTCGCCTCCGTGATAGAAGCGCGAGGGAGCCGAGTATTCAGTCCACAGTCCATCCGGAAACACCACCTGACGCTCCGTTGCCCCCTTGGTCATGACCGGAGCCACCAGCACGTCGCGCCCCCACAGATACTCGTCCGAGATGTCGTCATAGCGTGAAGAGCCGGGTGTGTAGAAATTGAGCGGACGCACCAGAGGGAGACCCTGCGACGCGTTCTGATAAGCCAGCGTATAGTTGTAGGGGAGCCAGCGGTAACGTTCTTTGATCAGGTCGAGCAGTATAGGCTCCTCCGTCGGATACTTATATGGCTCGGCGGTCTGCTGTGCATGTGTGCGGAGCACGGGCGAGAAGGTGCCGAGCTGCAGCCAGCGCACATAGAGCTCGGGGTCGTAGGGGGCGGCCTCGTCTATGGCAAATCCACCCACGTCGTGGCTCATGTAGCCCAGACCGCTGAGACCGGAGTTGAGCATGATGCGCACCTGAGGCTCGAGGCCTCCCCACGAGCGCGACACGTCTGTCGACCACGGGAACACGCTGTAGCGCTGCAGGCCCGTGGTGCCTCCGCGCATCAGGGTCATGAGGCGCGTGTCGGGAAACTCCTCCTTGTAGAGGTCATAGATGATCGAGCTCCAGTCGTTGCCATAACGGTTGTGATACTCGCGTGTGGTCTTGCCGTTGGCATGCAGTCCGCTCTCGGGGTGCACCTCAGGCTCGCCGAGGTCGCCCCACCATCCCCCCACACCGTCGAGGGTGAGGTCGCGGTAGCGGTCGCGCAGCCATGCGCGGGTGTCGGGGTTGGAGACGTCAAACATGCCTCCTTCGCCCACCCATATCTTCACCTCCTGCTGGTTGCCGGCTGTGTCGCGGAGCAGATAGCCTTTGTCGGTCAGTTCGTTATAGTTGTCGATGGCCCGTCCGTTGCGCAGCACGTAGGGCTGAGAGATGAGCACGGTGTTGACTCCCTTCTTCTTGAGGTCGGAGAGCATGCGGGCATGGTCGGGCCACTGCCCGGGTTCCCAAGCCAGCCGCCCCATATCCTCCTCCTTGCCATACCAATAGAGGTCGAGCACTATCCCGTCCACAGGATAGCCGCCGCGCTTCAGGGTGTCTATCACACCCGTAGTCTCTGCCTGTGTGCGATAGCCGTATTTCGATGTGATATATCCCAGCGCCCACATCGGCGGGAGCTCCTGACGGCCTGTCAGTGAGGAGAGGCGGCGTGTCAGCGACGCAAGCGTGCCGGTGGAGTTGACGAAATAATAGGCTATCGGCGCCTTTGACTCTGTGGAGTAGACTATCGGATTGCTCATCACCATCTCGGCGGCCGCATAGTCGTCAAACACCACGGCATATCCCGCCGACGACAGAAAGAGCGGCATGGTGATGTTCATCTGCTTGATGCGGGGGTCGGTGCCGGTGTAGCCATAGTTCTGACGGTTGTACATCACAAGCGTGTCGCCAGCCAGATTGAACGAGTAGCCGCGCTCGCCGGCGCCATAGAATGACCCTGAGCCCATGGTGGACAGCTTCAAGGTGCGGACCCCGTCGGCATCTGTACGCACGCCGTCGTCGCTCACCGCGCGCCCTGAGCCCGCAGTGATGTCGACCGCTCCGGTGGATTGGTCCACCCTCACGCTCACGCCTGTGGCGGTGGTGAATGTCGCCACATCGCCATAGCGGCTCACAGTCAGCGAGCCCGCTTCGGTCATGGGGGTGACAGCCGGCTCGAGCGAGGGTGTATCGGTCTCTCCACTTGCAAGATTGACCACACGGATAATGTCGGGTGTCAGCACATCGACACGCACCGTGCGTCCCGCCGGCGTGGTGACATCCACCACATTCACTGCCGCGGCCTCAAAGGCCGCGGTCGAGGAAAGAACTGCAAATGCAGCCGTGAAAAGTATATATCTCATATCCGAATCGCTGGAAATTTTCTTACACTTCACAAAGGTAATCAATACTTATCATTTTTACAACACAAGACAGGCAGCGGATGTTTTTATCCGCTGCCTGACAGAGGGGTGACGGGCTCAGAGCCCGAATGTGAGGGTGGTGAGGAAGCGTCCTGCCGTGCCCGTCCCGAACGAGAGGGTGACATATCCGTTGTTGCCGCCAAACCACGTGGCTGACATCGCTCCACCTGCATTGCTGACGGCGACAGGGGGGCCGTAGGTGGCCGAGAGTGTGCCGTAGCAGGAGTTATATCGTGTGAGGTCGTAGCCGGGGGTCGAGTAGTAGAACGAGCTGACGTCGAGTCCGCGCGCGCCGTAATAGAGTGCGCCGTCGGTCCATATATAGTTGAGGGCAGGGACATTGCGCAGATACACCACGTCGTTTGAGTATCCGTCGACCACATAACCGTTGTTGTAGAGGAAGTCGAGCGACACACCCAGTGCCGAGCCGAATGTCAGGCCGAGTATTCCTCTGATCACCGGGAGCCCGTGTGCCGGTCTCCAAGCCGGGGGTGGGGTGGGGCGATGTATGGGTCTCACGAAGGCCGGGCGGTATGGACGGTGGGGAGGATTGACTACCGGAGGACGCGACCCTGTGAACCCCGGGTGGCCGGGATTGACAGTGCCCGGCCTGTGATTGCCGGGATTCAAGCCGGGCCTGTGGCCGGGGTTATAGCCGGGATTATTGCCCGGACGGTTGCCGGGATTATTGCCGGGGTTATTGCCGGGACGGTGATTGTTGCCGTTATTGCTACCTCCCGGACGGGAGTTGCCGTGGTTGCCATTGTTGCCGTGGTTGCCATTGTTGCC
>CAZAWC010000026.1:6194-24935 GCA_964488595.1 uncultured Staphylococcus sp.
GTTGCCATTGTTGCCGTGGTTGCCATTGTTGCCGGCGGGGCGTGACGTGCCGAGGCCGGGGCGACCTGATGTGCCGCGATTGCCGCTCTGGTGTGAACGCTCCTGTCTGTTGGCAGCCGAGGCGCCGTTGTGGCGCCCGTCGGCCATCGCTCCGGGAGCTGCCATACAGGCTGCTGCCACCAAGAGCAGAGTGTTGCGGAGTAGACTTCTCATCATAAGGCAGAGGGATTAGTGGATAATAATGTGATCGGAAAATTGATGCGGGGGTTAATCGTTCGCTATATTAATTAAGACACTTGGCCCGTGAAAAGGTTTAAGCGAGGCGGGGCGATTTTCACCGCTTGGGATTTTTCCGTAACTTTGCAGGCCGTGAACAGTCGGCGCGCCGGGATTGTTGGCAAAATAGATACATCACATAAATCAACCAGATAACTAATTATTCCGCTCATGATAATCGCTCAGCAGAAACGCAAGGAGAATATCGCCGAGTATCTCCTGTATATGTGGCAGATAGAAGATATAATCCGTGCCAACGACATGGATATAGAGAAAATCAAGCGCAACATCATAGACCGCTATGACCTCACTCCCGATGCCCGCAAGGAGATGACCGACTGGTATGAGGGTCTCATCGACATGATGCGCCGCGAGGGGGTGGAGAAGAGCGGTCACCTTCAGATCAACAAGAATGTGCTCATCCGCCTCACCGACCTGCATCTCGCCCTGCTCAAGGACCCGCGTTTTCCCGAATATACGGCCGAGTTCTACAAGACGCTGCCATTCATTGTAGAGCTCCGCTCCAAGGGTGGAGAGGCTCCGGCGGGCGAACTCGAGACATGCTTCAACGCGCTCTATGGCATGCTGATGCTGAGACTGCAGAGCAAGGATGTGACACCCGAGACCAAGAATGCGGTGACACAGATCACACGCTTCATAGCCATGCTTGCCAAGAATTATCACCTCGACGAGGCCGGCAAGCTGTTTCCCGAGGAGGAATAAGAGCGGCGGTCACTCGTAGCGGATGGCTTCGATCGGGTCGAGCGAGGCGGCCTTCTTGGCCGGATACCATCCGAAGAAAATGCCTGTGACGGTGCAGACGGCAAACGACAGCACCACCGAATAGGTCTGGATGCTCACGGGCCAGTGGGCCAGCAGATTGACGAGCCACGTGGCCACGGCACCGATGACAATCCCTATCACACCGCCGCTCACACTGATTATCACCGCCTCGATGAGAAATTGAGACAGGATGTCGATGCCGCGCGCCCCGATGCTCATGCGCAGACCGATCTCGCGGGTGCGCTCGGTCACCGACACATACATGATGTTCATGATGCCGATGCCACCCACCAGCAGCGAGATGCCGGCGATACAGGCCAGAAGCACGGTCATCATGTCTGACGTAGAGTTCATCATCTCGCTCAGCTCCTGCTGCGAGCGTATCTGGAAGTCATTCTCGGCATCGCCGCGCAGCTTGTGGCGGTCGCGCAGTATCTCGGTGATCTCGTCAATGGTCTCCTCGGTGCGCTCCTCCTCGCGTGCACTCGCGAATATCCCCTGAATATAGTCGATGGCGAGTATGCGCTTCATCACCGTGGTGTAGGGGGCCAGCACCACGTCGTCCTGATCCTGACCCATGGAGTTGGTGCCCTTGGATTCGAGCAGCCCCACCACTGTGAAGGGTGTCTTGCCGAAACGCACCACCCTCCCCACGGGGTCCTCTCCGTTGGGAAAAAGGTTGTCGGCCACGGTCTTGCCGAGCACGCAGACTTTGGCCGCAGTCTTGATGTCCTGATCCGTAAACATGGAGCCCTCCTTGATCTTGAGCTTGCGGATGTCGAGATAGTCGGGCGTGATGCCGGTGACGGACGAGGGATAGTTGTTGTTGCCCACCACAAACTGTCCGCCTGACTGCACCGACGGCGAGATGGCCGCCACATCAGGGAGCTGCTGCAGGGCCTCATAGTCCTCTACCTTGAGGGTCTGCATGTCGTCGGCGCTCTGGCGCACGCCACCCCTCTGCATGTTGCCGGGGTGGATCATGATCATGTTAGATCCCATCTCCGAGATCTGAGCCTTGATGCTGTCCTTCGATCCCTGGCCGATGGCAAGCATGGTGATGACCGACGCCACGCCGATGATTATGCCGAGCATGGTGAGAAAACACCTCAGCTTGTTGTTGTTGAGGGCCTTGAGCGCTATTTTGAGAAGATTGACGAAATTCATTGCAGGGGGAGTGTGGGGGGATGATGAGGGGTGGGAGAGAGATCAGTCGTTGTCCGTGGGCAGATTCTCGTAAGCCTCGCGTGCCGAGGCGGGCGACTCATTGCGTGTGTCGGAGATCACTTTGCCGTCGCGCAGCACGATGTTGCGCGACGAGTAGAGGGCCAGTTCGGGATTGTGGGTCACGAACACGATGGTCCTGCCGCGGGCATGGAGTTCCTGAAACAGCATCAGGATGCTGAACGATGTGCGGGTGTCGAGATTGCCCGTGGCCTCGTCGGCGAGGATCACCGCCGGGTCGTTGACCAGCGCGCGGGCTATGGCCACACGCTGCTGCTGTCCGCCGGACATCTGATTGCTCTTGTGATTGAGCCTCGAGCCCAGCCCCACGGCCTCGAGGGCGGCGATGGCCCGCTCGCGCCTTTCGCGGGCGGACACCGACGAGTTGTAGAGCAGCGGCAGCTCCACATTCTCTATCGAGGTGGTCTTGGGGAGGAGGTTGTAGTTCTGAAACACGAATCCTATCTTGCGGTTGCGCGTCACGGCCCGCTGATTCTTGCTCATGGAGCGCACCGACACGCCGTCGAGCAGATAGTCGCCCGAGGTAGGGGTGTCCAGACAACCCAATATGTTGAGCAGGGTCGACTTGCCCGATCCCGATGTGCCCATGATGGTCACGAACTCACCCTCGCGGATGCTGAACGACACGCCGCGCAGGGCCTTGACCTTCTCGCCGCCCACCACGAACTCGCGCCTCAGCTCCTCCACGCGGATTATTTCTTTCGCTTTACTCATGGCCCGGTTATTTCTTCTTACGGCCCGGAGGCTGGGGGGCAAATGGCGAGCGTGCCGCATCGCTGCCGGCTGTGTCGGGGTCGCCTTCGTTATATCCTACGGCCACCACGGCGCCCTCCTTCAGTCCCGAGAGTATCTGTGTGCGTATGCCGTTGCTCTCGCCGACGGTGACAGCCGTGGGCACGAGACGCTTTCCCTCCACGACCCACACACACTTGGTGCCGTCCGTGGCGGCCGGAGCCTTGGCCCCGTCGGCTGTCGGCAGGTCGTTGTCGCCGGGGTGGTCCTCAGGCTCGAAGGCGAATGCCCGAGCCGGGAGCAGGAGGGCATCCTTGATCTGCTGCACATAGATGGTGAGGTTGGCCGTGAGGCCGGGGATGAGCTTATGGTCGGGATTGGGGGCTGCCACCACCACTTCATAGGTCACCACGTTGCTCTCCGTCGTGGGGTTGAGGCGCACCTGTGTCACCTGTCCCTCGAACAGCTCGTCGGGATATGCGTCTACCGAGAATGTCACGTTCTGACCCGTTTTCACTCTGCCTATGTCTGCCTCGTCCACATTGCCTATCACCTGCATGTTGTCGAGGTCGGCGATGGTGTAGAGATTGGCCACGCTCATGTTGGAGACCACGGTCTGACCCACCTCCACGTCGCGCGAGATCACTATGCCGTCGATGGGTGAGTAGATCTCGGCATAATTGAGGTTTTTGGCCGCACGCACCTTGTCGGCACGGGCTTTGTCATATGCCGTCTTCGACACCTCGAGGTCTTTCTTCGAGGTCTGATACTCGTAGTCGCTTATCAGCTGCTTGTCGTGGAGGGCTTTGTCGCGGTTATAGTTGGTGAGATTATACTCATAGGTGAGGCGTGCGCTCTCCACGTTGGCCTCGGCGCTGCGCAGGTCGCTCTCGAGCATTGTCTTTTCTATCTCGGCTATGAGCTGGCCTTTGGTCACCACACTGTTGTAGTCCACCAGCAGCTTGTCGATGATGCCGGTCACCTGTGTGCCGACATCGACCTGAGTCACAGACTCCACTGTGCCCGTGGCGGTGACGGTCTCCGTCAGTTCGCCGGGCTCGGCCTTGACGGTCTCAAGGCTGACTTTCTTCTCCTGCGAGCACGACGAGACTCCGAGCAGCAGCAGAGAGGCGATGATAAGATGGGGATATTTCATAGATTAATCATGATTGTCTTGGGTGGGATAGTTTGCGGTGAGGTCACGGGAGGGTGACTTGGGCCGTGCGGTAGAACTCGATCATCTTGCGCCCGAGCATGGCCATGAATTTGGCCTGAAGCAGGGTGTGCTGGGCCTCGATATATGAGTTGTGGGCGGTCATCAGCTCGACGGTGTTCACATATCCGAGGGCAAACTGCTCGTTGGTCAGCTCGTCGGTGAGGCGGGCTGTCTCCAGCTGCTCGCCGGCGGCCGTGTAGCGTGCCTGTGCCGAGCGGGTGTCGATATACCAGTTCTCCACGGTCTGTCCAAGATCGGTGAGCCGCTTGTCTATGTCGAGGCGGGCCTCCTCCTGCTGCACTTTGGCGCGGGTCACGGCGGTCTTTGTCTTCTTGTTGTCGAGGATGGGGATGGAGAGCGTGAGGCCGACCGACTCGTTGAGCCTGCGCTTGAGACTCTCGCCGAACGCACCACCCGGGGCTACGTAGGCCGTCCCGGCACCGGCATTGAGCGAAAGTCTGGGCGACGACCCGGCGCGGGCTATGGCCACGTCGAGGGCGGCGGCGTCGCTCGTCTTTTCAAGCGCCCTGATGCGCAGATCGGTGGCCTGAGCCATCTCATAGCTCTCTGCCAGCGGAGGGAGCGGGGCGGTGACATCGGCTGCGCTCCATTCCACCGTGGCGGGGGTCACGTCGGTGTCTATGCCGAGCTCGAGCAGCTGTTTCAGCTCCATACAGCGGGTGTCATATGTGGCGCGTGCGTTGACCAGCTCATAGCGGTCCTGTTCGGCCTGCGAGCGCAGACGCGAATAGTCGACTCGCGAGATGCGCCCTGCCTGCATCAACGCCTCGCCACGTGCGGCCTGAGCCTCGCTCACCTTGGCCGCCTCCTCATAGATGGTGATTGACTCGCGTGTGTAGAGGATGTTGAGATACACCTGCAGCAGGTCGGTCTCGAGCGTGCGCATGATGTCGCCGGTGTTGAGGCGGTCTATCTCGGTGAGGATGGCGTTGCGTTTTATGGTGTTCTCGCGTGCGCCCCCGTTCCACACGGTCCATCCGGCATTGAGCCCGTAGGTGCTGTTATAGGCATTCTTGTCGCCGTTGGCGAATGGCGTGTTGGCATAGGAATGGGTCGTGGCAAAGTCGAGCGACGGCAGCCACTGGGCCTTGGCCTCCTCGAGGTCGGCTTGGGCGGAGAGCTCGGAGAGGCGCGACTTCTGCAGAGAGATATTATGCTCACGGGCATATGCCACGCAGTCGGCATAGCTCCAAGTCTCGGCCGAGACTCCGAGTGTGCCCAAGGCGATGGCGAGGGTGAATAGATGCTGTTTCATCGTGAAAGTCATGATTACCCTGCAATATTACGTATAATCTCTGTGAAATGAAAATTTGTTCAACTAACCGCCCCGTTTTTTCAACCAACCGTCGGCCGTCCCGTGGGCCCGTCATTTGCCCCCTCGGCCCACGGAGTGGCGGCCGAGATAGTCTGAGAACTCTGCCTTATAGCTGTCGCCCACCGGGATGTAGGTGTCGCGGCCTATCACGATCCGTCCCCTCTCCACATGGCCTATACGGTCCATGTTGACGATATATGACCGGTGCACCTGCAGGAAGTGGGCCGGGAGCTTGCCGCGGATGGCGGCAAACGAGCTCAGTGTGGTGAGTGGCGTCTGGGTGTCGGCGAGATAGATCTGCAGATACTCGCCATAACCTTTGATATAGAGTATATCGCCTGTCAACACGCGCACGAAGCGATAGTCTGTCTTGACAAATATGCTCTCCTGCCCGGGCGCATCGGGGGTGGGGGCTGTGCCCTCGGGGTGGCGTAGCCTGTGGAGGGCCATAGCCTTGCTCACGGCGCGCTGGAAGTCGGCAAACCCGTAGGGCTTCAGAAGATAGTCGACGGCAGACAGCCGGTAGCTGTCAACGGCATATTCCTGATAGGCCGTGGTGAATATGACCATCGCACCCCCCGTGAGCGACTTGGCGAAGTCCATGCCGCTGAGGTCAGGCATATTGATGTCGGTGATGATGAGGTCTACATCGTTGGCCGACAGATACTCCATGGCCTCGAGACCGCCGGCGCACGCCTCGGCCAGACGCAGGAAAGGGATTTTCCCGACATATGCTCGCAGCTTCTCGAGCGCTATAGGCTCGTCGTCAATTATCAGTGTTCTTAGTGTCATGGGCAGGGACTGTGAGGAGGACAGAATAATCATTGTCGGTGGTGGAGATGCTCAGCGATGCCGCCGGGCCATAGATGAGGTCGAGGCGCCGGCTCACATTCTCGAGCCCTATGCCGCGCGCGGTCTCCTCGCCTGTGGCCGGATGCAGGGAATTGACACAGCCGAAGCGTATCTCCCCCTCGGCCACGTCGAGACTCACGTCAACGCTGCTCATGGCGCGGTAGCTCACGCCGTGCTTGAACGCATTCTCGACAAAGACCAGAAACAGCAGCGGTGGCACCATCACCCCTGCCATAGCCGTCTCGTCGGGGAAACGGGCTGTCAACCTCACCTTGCTTTCGGGATAGCGCTGGCGCATCAGCCGCAGATAGTTTTGCAGAAAGGCCACCTCACGCCCCAGCGGGATCAAGTCGTGCGAACTCTCATAGAGCATATATCGCATCAGGTTGGACATGTCGATCACCATCCCCTGAGCCCGCTCGGGGTCTATCTCTATCATGCCGTGGATATTGTTGAGCATGTTCATGTAGAAGTGGGGATTGATCTGGGCCTTGAGATAGGTGAGCTGGCCCTCGGCGTTGGTCTTCATGAGGTTCTCATGCTCCAGACGGTCGCGATAGCGCTGGAACATGAGGGTCACGGCGAGATTGACTCCGATCACCAGTATGCCGTAGGTGAAGTCGAGGAGCAGGGGCAACGGCAACAGCGGGCGCACTCCGTGGCGGGGCATGGGGCGCGGACCGACGGGGGGCATCGTCTGGCGCATCTCCATGAACATGATATATTGCCATCCCCACACCGCCAGCAGGGCCACACCGGCGCACAGGAAGTAGAGCCCGACGCGATTGCGCAGCAGCAGACGGGGGATGAGCAGGTAGTTGCTCACCAGAAACAACAGAAGATACGGGAACAGAGTGCGGCACATATGTTGGAGCACACCCATGTCCCACAGCGGCAACGACAGCACGGCGCGGCTCCTCATGGCGTCGAGCAGGATAATGCCCGCGATGAGCACCCATATGGCGGCATAGACGATGGACTCTGTTTGGCGGTGGCGCATCATAATGATGCAAAATTAGTCAAAACCCTGCGAACACACCAAATTAATTCAACCAACACCCTCCCGGCACCTACGGATCCCCCCTCGGCCCACGGCAGACAGCCGACAGGAAGCCGACTTGGGGGTGCGGATTTGCGGATTTGTACGGCAAAGTGTTGCATTATTAGCGGCAATACATTAACTTTGAGGCCTGAATAGATTAAATCAATACCATAACACCCGACAATTGACCTCATGAAACTCACGTTTCTGCCTGCGGCCATGATGCTGCTGGCCGGCGGCGTGGCATCGGCCGCGACCGTCATCTGCGACTTTGAAGACTATCCCGTGGGATATGCCTTCCCGGTGTGGAATTTCTATGGCTCGGAGACCACGACGACAGCCGTGGTCGAGACCGACCCTGCGGGAGGATCCAACAAAGTGCTCCACATCACCCTGCGAGGGTGGAATGACTATGTGGAGTTTACCCTCCCCGACCATCTCGCCGGCACGCTCATCAATGATGGAGCCGACCGTCTCACCCTCGACACCCGGCGCGCTGTGGGCGACCCCTGCGGCGAGTGGAAGCACTTCGACATCCTCGTCGGTGCCGACAAGATATATGAGGATGACGGCTGGCCTGCGCAGGGGCCCGAGGGGGAGTGGCAGGGACGCACCTACCGCCTCGGAGAGGTGCCCGAGGGCAACACCTCGACGGCTCTCCGCCTCGGCTATAACTCGGAGAACACCGATTATTTCATAGACAATGTGGTGCTGTCCAAGGATGGTGAGGAGTATGTGGAGTATCCCGACGGGCGGCTCGACTTCAGCGACCCTGCCAGCACATCGTCGGCCTACACCACTTTCTCGACCCCCATCCGCATCCCTGCCGGCACTACGCTCGACGTCTATACATCGCGCTACACCTACTGGATGTCGCCTGTGGTGGGCGAGGGCAATCTCAATATCCACGGTGGTGGCGAACGCTCTTATATCGGCAATGAGAAGGGTGCCAAAGTGCCCGACTGGAGCGGATATACGGGTGACATCACCATAATGCCGTTTGCCGAGGTGAATCCCTCGGTGACGGCCGGATTCTATGGCGTGGTGCTGGGTCACGGCGGCTATAAGTATGACGCCGACCGCATCGTTGGCTCGATAGCCGAGAGGCTCTACACCCCGACTTGGGAGAACAACACGGTGACCATAGCCGACGGTGCTACCGTGGCTGCCGAGGCAAACAACACGGCGCGCGCCCACCGCATAGGGCGCCTCGTCATGCAGCCGGGATCGCGCCTCATGGGCTACTACAAGAGTGCCGCCTATCGCGTGTACTATATAGTGGGTGGCGATAACGCCGACTCCCGGCTCGAGGGAGAGATCTCTCCCTCGGGCAGCTCTCCCGTGGGGCTCGTGAAGGAGGGCACAGGCACCTATACCATCACAGGCAATAACAATAATATCTCGGGTGCACTCTCCATAGTGGGCGGCACGGTGCTCGTGGCCAATGACGCTGATGCCGCACGCGCGTCCAAGCTGCGCGGTGCGATAGGCACGGGTGCCAATTCGACAGGTGTCTATGTCTATCGTGGCGCCACTCTCGGTGGCGACGGATCTGTCTCGGGCGTGGCCGATATCTACGGTCATCTCAACCCCGGCGCTCCCGGCACCCCCGGCACCCTGACATTTGCCGATTTCGCATCGGGCAACGGTGTCGACATCCGCTTGCGCCCCTCGTCGCGTCTCATCTTCGACGTCGCCTCGGCATCGTCGGCTGACCGCCTCGACCTCTCAGGCAAGGTGATGTACTACAACATCGGTCAGGATCTCGAGCCATCAGACGTGAAGCCTGTGCTCGAGATAGCCCTCCCCGAGGGTCACACCCTCAAGGCCGGCGACGAGTTTACCCTCATCAGTGCTACAGGCAAGGGTGCACTCGACGGTGGCGACTGGACATTCCGCATACAGTATCCCAAGGCTTACACATGGGAGGTCTCCGAGACAGTGGCCGACGGCAATTATACCCTCAAGGCCCGTGTCACCTCGACCGCCTATTCAGGTCAGGGCGACACTATCATCGAGGATGGAGGCATAGGCTCGGGCTCGGACGACGACTGGACCGTAGACTATACAGCCGACCTCACCGATCCTACTCCCCTCCGCACGTATGCCGCACAGGCCGGCAAGTCGATAGGCGTAGCCGTCCCGGTGTGGCGCTATGACATATCCGATCCCTCGGACGCCAACACGGCACTCATCGCCTCACAGTTTAATGCCGTCGTGGCCGAGAACGAGATGAAGTTTGACGCCACGGAGCCCGAGCGCGGTGTGTTCAGTCTCGACAATGGCGACCGCCTCGTCAATTTCGCCGCCTCCAACGGGATGGCCGTTCGCGGTCACACCCTCGTGTGGCATTCGCAGGTCCCCTCGTGGCTGTCTTCCGACGGTAAGAAGAACGACAAAGGGTGGACCCGCGAACAGCTCACGGAGATAATGTATAATCATATCGACAATGTAGCCGGTCACTTCGCAGGGCGCGTCCGCGAGTGGGATGTGGTCAACGAGTGTCTCGACGACGATCAGAGCATAGTGCGCTCCAACCCCGACGGATATAAGCTGCGTGCCGCCAGCGTATGGACCATCGCCATCGGCGAGGATTTCATCGCTCAGGCCTTCCGCCGCGCCCACGAGGCCGATCCCGAGGCCAGACTTTTCCTCAATGACTATGGCGTTGAGTTCAAGGGCGATCTCAAGGCCGAGGCCTTCTACAATCTTGCCAAGCGGCTTGTCGAGGCAGGGGTGCCTATCCACGGTGTGGGGCTGCAGTGCCATCTCACCGTCGGCAAGATCGACGTAGGGCGCCTCGTGGCCAACATCAGGCGTTTCAATGAGCTTGGCCTCGAGTGTATCATTACTGAGCTCGACATAGCTCAGGCCGATCCCTCGGCTGCCGATGCTCAGCAGCGTCAGGCCGAGGCTTATGGTGCGGTGGTCAACGGTGCGCTCAGCCAGCCCAATTGTCCCACGGTCATGATCTGGGGCCTGCTCGACACCGACTCGTGGCGCGAAAACAATCCGTTGCTCTACGACGGACAGCGCAATGCCAAGAGTGCCTACTATGCTGTCCATGCCGCCCTGCGCCTCGCTGCCGATGGCTCGGACCTTCCCGGTATCTTTGCCGAGGAGGACGCAGCCGGGGTCGTAGCCACCGAGTACTACAACCTCGCCGGCATGCGTGTGGCATGTCCGTCAGGCCTCGTCATCCGTGTCTCGATTCATGCCGACGGCACACGCCGCGCGGAGAAGGTAGTCATGGTCCGCTGACAAAAAATCGTGACACAGGAAAATGAGGAAAAGGTTTGTAAATTGCGGAATTATTGCTAACTTTGCACCGCCATTACGAATCGAGGCGTCTTACCAACGCTGAATTCTAACAAACACGAATCGCTCAATCAACTATCATTCAGAGTAATGAAAGCAGACATCCATCCCTCCAACTATCGTGAAGTGGTGTTCAAAGACATGTCTAACGACGAGATCTTCATCACCCGCTCGACCATAGCAACCAAGGAAACCATCGACGTAGACGGTGTGACCTATCCTCTGGTAAAGCTCGAGATCACTTCGTCCTCACACCCCTTCTTCACCGGCAAGCAGAAGCTCGTCGACACCGCAGGTCGTGTGGACAAGTTCATGAGCCGCTACGGCAACCGTCGCAAGAAGTAATTTCTCCTACACAGAATATTCACACAACCTCCCGCAGCACTGCTGCTACGGGAGGTTGTGTGGTTTTAAGAAAACAGGTATTAACAATATATGATCATGAACAGATTCAGACTGATGCTCATAGCCCTGTCGTGCGCCCTGTGTGGCCTCATGACGGTCTCGTGCTCGGACGACGGTGACGGTTGGGACGATATGCCCCCCGCCATCTCGCGCTTCGTGTCGCAATACTTCCCCACGCAGGGGATAGAGAGTGTCAACGAGCTGCCCGACGGCGGATACAGGGTGAAGGTCAACGACAGTGCCACGCTGGTGTTTGACTCCACCCCTTCGTGGACCTCGATCGACGGCAACGGGTCGCCACTCCCGGCTCTGCTCATCTACGACCAGTTGCCGCAGAAGCTCTATGACTATCTCGCTGATACAGAGCAGACGAGTGGCGTCTATTCGCTGAGCCGCGACTACAAGACCTACACCGTGGGTCTCCACGACACCACTCTCATCTTCAACATTCAGACGGGAGCCATCACCTATCCCCGCCCGGAGGAGTAGGGCAGGGGGCCCGGCAAGCAGTCGGCGACATGACACATCAATGGCCGTGACCCGGATAGCCCGGAGTCACGGCCATTGATGTGAGTGGCTTTGAAACGGTGACCGACCGGAGTGTCAGCCGCCGAAGTTGTCGTAGTGGATCGATGTGGGGTCCACACCCAGATCGTCGAGCATCTTGTTGACGGCGGCGCTCATGGGGCCGGGGCCACACATGTAATATTCGATATCCTCAGGCTCGGGATGATTCTTGAGATAAGTGTCATAGATGACCTGATGAACGAATCCGGCCGTATATTTGACGCCCGCGGCATCGGCTGCAGGGTCGGGACGGTCGAGCGCGAGATGGAAGCGGAAGTTGGGAAACTCCTTCTCGAGCTGCAGGAAGTCGTCGAGATAGAACACCTCGTTGAGCGCACGGGCGCCGTAGAAATAGTTCATCACGCGGTCGGTGGTGTGGAGTGTCTTGGTCATCCACATTATCTGGGCGCGCAGCGGAGCCATGCCTGCGCCGCCGCCTATCCACATCATCTCGGCCTTGGAGTCGACGATGGGATGGAAGTCGCCGTAGGGACCAGACATCACTACCTTGTCGCCGGGCTTGAGGGTGAAGATATAGCTCGATGCGATGCCGGGCATCACGTCCATGAATCCGGTCTGAGGTTTGGGTTTGAAGGGGGGTGTGGCGATGCGCACGGTGAGCATGAAGCGGTCGCCCTCCTCGGGATAGTTGGCCATGGAGTATGCACGCACCGTGGTCTCGGTGTTGCGGCACTTGAGCCCGAAGAGCCCAAACTTCTGCCATGCCGGGAGATATTCGTCGCCGATGAGGGCCTTGTCGATGTCGCGGTCATAGTTCATCTCGAAGGGCGGAATCTTGATCTGCGCATACGAGCCCGGGATGAAGTCCATATGGGCCCCCTCGGGGAGCGCTACGATAAACTCCTTGATGAAGGTGGCCACATTGCGGTTGGATATCACCTCGCACTCCCATTCCTTGACATCGAGGGCCGAGGCGGGGATGCCCACAGAGCAGTCTTCCTTGACCTTGACCTGACAGCCGAGGCGCCAGTGATCCTGCTGCTCCTTACGTGAGAAGTGGACCTTCTCCGTGGGGAGAATGTCGCCACCCCCCGAGAATACCTGACACTTGCATTGGCCGCAACTGCCCTTGCCGCCACAGGCCGAGGAGAGGAATATGTTATGGTCGGCAAAGGTGGAGAGGAGCGATTTGCCCGACTCGGCCTCGACGGTGGTGTCGCCGTTGATGGTGATGGTCACCTTGCCCGAATGGACGAGATATTTCTTGGCTATGAGCAGTATCACCACCAGAACGAGGGTGATGATGAGAAATATGCACACGCCGGTGAGAATTGTCAGCATAAAAATACGTTGTTGATAATTAGATTTTGATGCCGAGGAAGCTCATGAACGCTATCCCCATGAGGGCTGTGAGAATAAATGTGATGCCGACGCCACGGAGAGGGCGGGGGATATTGGAGTAGGCGGCGATGCGCTCGCGGATGGCGGCTATCGCCGTGATGGCGAGCAGCCAGCCCAGACCCCATCCGCCTCCGGCACACACGGCCGTCCACACCGAGGGGAAGTCTCTCTGCTGCATGAACAGCGAGCCGCCGAGGATGGCGCAGTTGACGGCGATGAGGGGGAGAAATATGCCGAGCGACGAATAGAGCGCCGGAGAGTACTTCTCCACAGCCATCTCCACAAGCTGGGTCATGGAGGCGATGACTGCGATAAACATGATGAGCGAGAGGAAGCTCAGGTCTACCGAGGCATACTCCTCGCCCAGCCACACGAGGGCCCCGGGGCTGAGCACGTAGGTCTGGAGCAGGTAGTTGACGGGGAGGGTCACGACGAGCATGAAGGTGACGGCCACGCCGAGGCCGAAGGCTGTCTTTACGTTCTTGGACACGGCTATGAACGAGCACATGCCGAGAAAGTAGGCGAATATCATGTTGTCGACGAAGATCGACCGTATGAAGATATTGAAATTTTCCATGTCTGTGTCTGCGGATTGATTTCTATTGCCTGATCTCAGTCTTTTTCCTGAAGCTCCTTATTGATGGAACGCTGCACCCATATGATGCAACCCACCACGATGAGGGCCATCGGGGGGAGGATCATGAGGCCGTTGTTGACATAGCCGGCGGCATAGAAGCTGTCAGGCACCACCTGATAGCCCAGCAGCGTGCCCGAGCCGAGCAGTTCGCGGAAGAAGCCCACGATGATGAGGATGATGGCATAGCCCATGCCGTTGCCCACACCGTCGAGAAACGAGGGCCACGGCTTGTTGGCCATGGCAAACGCCTCGAGGCGACCCATGAGGATACAGTTGGTGATGATGAGGCCGATAAACACCGAGAGCTGTTTCGAGGCGTCGTAGGCATAGGCTTTGAGCACCTGATCGACTATCACCACCAGCCCGGCCACCACCACCAGCTGCACGATGATGCGGATGTTGGTGGGGATGGTGTTGCGCAGCAGCGAGATGATGACGTTGGCAAACGCCAGCACGGCGATCACCGATATGCCCATCACTATGGCGGGTTCGAGTTTGGCGGTCACGGCCAGCACCGAGCAGATGCCCAGCACCTGCACCACCACGGGGTTGTCTTTGGATAGAGGGTTGAGTAATACCCTGCTGTTGTTGATTTTTTCTGCCATGATGCTTGTAGGTTTTATTCGGAGAGCGACTGGAGAAATTTGCGATAGGGGGTCAGGCAGTTGTCGAGCATGGCACTCACGCCCTTGGATGTGATGGTGCCACCCGAGATGCCGTCCACATAGTCCTGACCGTCAAGGGGCTTCTGTCCGGCCTTGACCACCTCGACGGGGCGGAAACGGCCGTCCTTGAACACCTGTTTGCCCTTGAACTGGTTGGAGAACGCGGGCTTCTCTATCTCTGCGCCCAGTCCGGGAGTCTCTCCCTGATGAGCGAAGTATGCGCCATATATGGTCGAGCCGTCGGCGTCAAACGCCACATAGCCCCATATCGGGCCCCACAGTCCGGCGCCATAGACGGGGAGGATATACTTGACGGCGCCGTCGGCGAGCGTACACTCATAGACGGGGAGGCGGCGTTTGTCTGCAGCCAGTTTGCTCTGAGCGGCCACGTCGATGTCGAATGCCGGGGTGCCGTCCACTTCGTTGCCCTCCGAGTCGACCACGATGCTGCGGGTCACATAGCGCTCGAAGTCGGCCACCACCTCACCCTTGGCCGGGGTGATCAGGGCCGCCGCGAGGATCTGACTCATCTTGTCGGCGTTGATGTTCTCCTGCTGCTTGCCTTTGAGCGCGAGCGAGGTAGAGGCGAGGGCTGTGCCCACCAGCACCACAAGCACGACTATATATATTATGGTGTATGTATTGCTTTGTTTGTTCATGACACTTTCTGTAGCGGTTGATAGTGTTGATGGGTGGTCAGGAGTTGGCTGATGTGCGGGCCTTGAGCCGCGAGCGGCGGCGCGAGATGTTGGCCTGAACCACACAGTAGTCGATGAGCGGAGCCAGAGCGTTGGCCAGCAGCACGGCCAGCATGGCACCCTCGGGATAGCCGTTGTTGTAGGTGCGGATCAGCACGGCCACTATGCCCACGAGTAGTCCGTAGACATATTTGCCTGTGCCTGTGCGGGCGGCCGTCACGGGGTCGGTGGCCATGAAGACAGCGGCAAATGCGAATCCACCGTAGAGGAGCTGGTCGAGGGGGGACAGGAACGAGGCGGGATAGGTGGGCGTCTGGAACGTGTTGGCTATCCAGCCCATGAGCAGGCCGCCGGCCACCACGCTGAGCATGATGCGCCACGAGGCCATGCCTGTGGCAAGGAGGATGATGGCCCCGATGAGGATGCAGAGGGTCGATGTCTCGCCAAACGATCCTGGGATGAGACCGATGAAGGCGTCCCATGCCGTGAGGGGCGCGTCATTGATGCCGAGCAGCGTGAGCTTGTCGCCGGCAAACGAGGTTATCTGTCCGAGCGGGGTGGCGCCGGTGAAGGTGTCGGGGAGGTCGTGCCCGAGGCCCAGTATCTTGTGCGAGGCCACGAAGACCTTGTCGCCGCTCATCTGTGCCGGATAGGCGAAGAACAGGAACGCGCGGGTGACGAGGGCCACGTTGAACACGTTGTAGCCCGTGCCTCCGAACACCTCCTTGACGAATATCACGGAGAATGCCGTTGCCACGGCGAGCATCCACAGTGGAGTCTCCACGGGACAGATGAGAGGGATGAGGATGCCTGTCACCAGAAATCCCTCCTGAATCTCCTCGTGTCTCCACTGGGCGAACGAGAACTCGATGCCGAGACCCACGACGTAGGCCACCACAATGCGGGGCAGCACGGCAAGAAAACCGTAGGCCATAAGCTCGAAGAAAGGAAACTCGGTGGCACCGGCTGCCAGCCAGTTCTGATAGCCGGTGTTATACATGCCGAAAAGCAGACAGGGCATCAGCGACAGCACCACTATGATCATGATGCGCTTGGCGTCGAGGCTGTCGTGGATGTTGACCGCACCGGCCCCCGAGGTGGTGTTGGGGGTGAAGAGAAACGTCTCGAACCCGTCGAAGACACTGTGGAGGCTCTGTAGCTTTCCTCCCGGCTCAAAGGCGGGCTTGATGCGGTTGAGATAATTACGTAAGGCTTTCATTTGTTGAGATTGTCGTTGTAATCTGTTTGGCTTGAGTAGGGCGGGGGAGAGGCGTCACACCTCGCTGCGGAGATAGTCCAGACCCTCGCGCACTATTTTCTGAAGCTCGATTTTTGACGGGTCGGCATACTCGGCCAGCGCGAAGTCTTCAGGCGCCACCTCATAGATGCCCAGCGCCTCCATGCCGTCGATGTCGCGTGCCCCGATGGCCTTGATGAGCGGCTCTGGCAGGATGTCCATGGGCATGTAGCGGTCATAGACGCCGCTCATGATCATGGCGCGCCGTCCGCCATTGAGACGGGCGTCGGGATTGAACAGGCGTCCCAGCAGTTTGCCGGGGAACGAGCGGCTCACGCTCATCTTCGACGGATTGACCGAGGCCCAGCCCATGAACTCGTCCACGTCGTCTCCCTCGGGGATCACCGTGATCTGGCGATAGGGATAGTGGAGATAGCCATCCTCGCCCACGGGGAGGCCGGTGAGCACGTTGCCCGAGATGATGCGGTGGTGCACACCATCCTTCTTGACGTCGTCGCCGAGGATGCCGGCCACTTGTGCGCCGGCCATGGTGCGGACCACACAGGGAGTCTCGACCTCAGCGCCGGTCACTGCCACGAGCACCGCAGTGTCTATGGTGCCGCGGAGCGCGAGCGCGCCGATGCGGGCCAGTGTGGCTATGTCAAGGGTCCAGATGGTCTCTCCCTTGTTGACAGGGGCTATATTGGCGGCCTGTATTCCGGCATTCCCGGCAGGGTGGAGGGGAGTGAACTCCACCATCTCGGCGCCCTTGACGTCGGCCATCCCCGATCCTTTAGCCACACCTATATATATATGGCCCGTGGTGAGCTGCGACAGGGCCGCCACACCGGCCTCTATTTCAGCCCTCTTGTCCTCGACAGTGCGTTCGGGATCGAGGGCGAGCGGAGCGGTGTCCATGGCCGTGACGAAGATGTCGCGCGGGGTCTTGTCTGTGTCAGGCACTATATCATAGGGCCGTTGTCTCATCATGGCCCACAGGCCTGATGCCTTGAGAGCGGTGGCGAAATCGCCCTGTGTCGACAGGGTCACCGGGGAGAGGCCGGTGGTGGCACTCTCGATGACGACACGCTCTATGCGCCGGCGCGGTCCGCGCACCACCGAGGCCACGCGACCCTCGACGGGGGCCACTAGCTTGACCGAGGGGTCGGCTTTGTGAAACATCAGGGGCTGTCCCTGTGCCACCATGTCGCCCTCGGCCACCTCGAGCTTGGGGACGAATCCGGGGAAGTCGGCCGGCTCGACGGCCACACGCACAGGCGCGTCGGTGCGCACCGTCCGCGTGTCGGTGAGACCACCCTTGAGATTGAGATTCAAACCTTTAGTGAGGTTAACGGTCTTTCTCATTGACGGAATATGTTTGGAGTGTTTTGATAAAGTATTCTTTTCTACCTTTGATTGACGGTCATGGTCTGTGAGGGATGCACTGACATGCCGGAATTTGAAAAGGCAAATTTAGTGAAAAATATTCATAAATCTTCACACTCGTTAATGAAAAAACACATGGCGCTCAATCTGCCGGTAGAAAATTGTATCGGGGAGAGGCTCGCTAAAGTAAAAATGCCTCACATCGGGCAAAAAAATAATCGAAAAGGTTTGCATACACCGAAATTTCCTTTTAAATTTGCATATCGTTTGCGAACACTCCAGCGCGAGCGTCCGGAATCGACACCATGTAAAGACTGATATAATCATCCGTCGGCCCCGGACCATCACCCCCGCCGGGACGCATCCATGAAACAATAAAAATCTGATAAACAACATATCAATAAACCAAAACCAACATCATTCAACCTTAAATTATGGAACAAAAGCCTACCGCCGCTCCTGCACGAGCAGCCCAGTCGCAAAAACCCCAAGGCAGCAACGTTGCCGGTATCAAGAACGCCTTTTTGGTGATCCTCGCCTGCCTCGTAGTGGCAGTCTGCCTGTTCGTATTCTGGTTCGGCCACGAGTCTCACTTTGAGGAGGGCCACCCCGTTGACCTCTGGGGCACCATCTACAAGGGCGGTTTCATCGTGCCTATCCTCCAGACCCTCTTCCTCACCGTTATCGTTCTCTCTGTAGAGCGCTGGATCGCCCTCTCGTCCGCTAAGGGCAAAGGCTCCATCGAGAAGTTTGTCGCCGCTGTCAAGAAGAATCTTCAGGCCGGCAACATCAAGGCTGCCAAGGACCTCTGCAAGACTCAGAAGGGTGTCGTAGCCGACGTCGTTAACTCTGCCCTCAACGCCTATGAGGAGATGGATCAGAACACTGTCCTCACCAAGGAGCAGAAGATCGCCAACCTCCAGAAGGCTGTCGAGGAGGCCACCGCACTCCAGATGCCCGCTCTCCAGCAGAACCTCCCCATCG
>CAZAWC010000027.1:0-24553 GCA_964488595.1 uncultured Staphylococcus sp.
AAGACCATTGCGACAGACAAGGATATCATCAAGTTTATCCGCAATCATCCCAACAAATCGGGCATCATCTACTGTCTGAGCCGCAAGAGCGTCGAGGAGCTGGCAGAGCTGCTGAGCGTCAACGGCATCAAGGCCCTCCCCTATCACGCCGGGATAGATCCTGCCACCCGCAGCGCCAATCAGGATGCGTTTCTGCTGGAGAAGGTGGATGTCATAGTGGCCACCATAGCGTTTGGCATGGGCATCGACAAGCCCGATGTGAGATTTGTGATACACTACGACATCCCCAAGTCGCTCGAAGGTTATTATCAGGAGACCGGGCGCGCGGGGCGCGACGGCGGCGAAGGGATCTGTATCACTTACTATTCGCTCAAAGACCTGCAGAAGATGGAGAAATTCATGCAAGGCAAACCGGTAGCCGAACAGGAGATCGGGCGCCAGCTTCTGCAGGAGACTCAGGGGTATGCCGAGTCAAGCTCGTGCAGACGCCGCTCTCTCCTCTTCTATTTTGGTGAACAATACGATGTGGAAAATTGTCAGAATTGCGACAACTGTCTAAATCCCAAGAAAAAAGTGGAAGCTAAAGATGATTTATGCGCGGTCATCGAGACCGTAATGTCACTTAAAGAAAAATTCAAGGCAGATCATATCACCGACGTAGTGCTCGGCCGGAGCACAGCCAATGTCCGCTCCTACGGGCATGACGAGCTCGAAGTGTTCGGCTGCGAGAGCGGAGCCGACGAACACCTCATCTCGGCCGTGATACGTCAGGCTGTCCAGAGCGGCTATCTTGACCGCGATATAGAGAATTACGGGCTCCTCAAGGTGACCCCAAAGGGCAAGAAATTCCTTGCCAAACCCGAATCGTTCAAGGTGGTTGAGGACTCGGAGTTTTCCGATGAGCCTGAACCCGACCTGATAAAGAACGCCGCGTCGGGAGCTGCCGACCCGGTGCTTTTCAGCATACTCAAGGACCTGCGCAAGAAGGTGGCCAAACATCTCGGCCTCCCGCCCTACGTCATATTTCAGGATCCCTCGCTCGAGGCTATGGCCACCACCTATCCGGTGTCGATAGACGAGCTGCAGAATATCCCCGGCGTGGGTCAGGGCAAAGCCAAACGTTATGGCGATGACTTCGTCAAATTGATCCGCCGCCATGTCGAGGAGAACGAGATAGACCGTCCGGAGGATATGAAGGTCCGTATCATCCCGGACAAGAACTCGACCAAGCAGTATATCATCAAGCTCATCGACCGCAAAATCCCGCTGCCTGAGATAGCCAAGGCCAAGGGGCTGGAATTCTCCGAACTCCTCGACGACATCGAGGGGATAGTCTACTCGGGCACCAAGCTCAATATCGACTATTATATTGACGAAATAATCGACGAGGACTCGCAGGAGGAGCTCTTTGACTTCTTCAAGGAAAGCGAGACCGACGACCTCAACCGTGCATACAAGGAGCTGGGCTCTGACTTCTCGGAGGATGAGATACGTCTCGCACATATAAAATTCATGTCTGAAATGGGCAACTGATCCGCCCCTCTGCCGAATATGGAAGCCGTCATCGACTACAGGAACGTACAGATAAACCGCGATTCGCTCATCGCACTGCGCGATGCCACCATCACCGTGGCGCCGGGCGAATTTGTCTATCTCATCGGCAAGGTGGGCAGCGGCAAGTCGAGTCTGCTCAAGTCGATATATGCCGACATCCCTGTGGCATCGGGCTCGGCCCACGTGCTCGACTATGACCTCTCGATGATAAAACGCAGGGAGATTCCATATCTGCGCCGCAGGATAGGGATAGTCTTTCAGGACTTCCGCCTGCTATCTGACCGATCGGTGCGCGACAATATGCTGTTTGTGCTCCACGCCACAGGATGGAAAGACAGGCATGCCATAGACGAGCGTATCGAAAGGGTGCTCAAGGATGTGGGCATGCTCACCAAGAGCCACAAACTGCCCCACGAACTCTCGGGTGGCGAGCAGCAGCGTATGGCCATAGCCCGCGCCCTGCTCAACGATCCGCAGATCATCCTTGCCGACGAGCCGACGGGCAATCTTGACCCCGAGACGGGCGAGTCGATAGTGAGACACCTCCACGAGGTGGCCCGCAGGGGCACGGCCGTACTGATGGCCACCCACAACATGAGCCTCGTCGAGCAGTTTCCGGCCCGGGTAGTCACCTGCCGTCACCACACGCTGGTGCATTGACCACACCGGCGTATTGACAGGGTCAGTAGCAGCATTGGCAGCTCGACACAAAATATCGGCATGAGGCGATAGGCAATCCGGCAATTTTTTGTAACTTTGCCGGATATAAACGCATTTAACGACACATACTCAATAATCCATTCAACATTTCATAAATGTCCATAGATAGCATCATTGCCTCGGCGGTGTCAAAGGCCGTCAAAGAACTTTATGGCGTGGATGCCGCGCCCCAGTCAATAGTGCCTCAGGCCACGCGCAAGGAATTTGAGGGGAATGTCACCGTCGTGGTGTTCCCTTGGACCAAGGTGGCCCGTAAATCGCCCGAGGCAGTGGGTAAGGAGATCGGCGACTATCTCGTGGCCAACGAGCCGGCGGTGGAGAAATATAATGTGGTGAAAGGATTCCTCAACATCTCCATCTCCCCCAGATTCTGGAACGGTGTGCTCGAGCACATAGCCTCTACGCCTGACTATGGCATCACTCCGGTCACCGACGAGTCGCCTCTGGTGATGGTGGAATATTCATCGCCCAACACCAACAAGCCCCTGCATCTCGGCCATGTGCGCAACAACCTGTTGGGATTCTCGCTCGCCGAGATCCTCAAGGCGTGTGGCAACAAGGTCATCAAGACCAACATAGTCAACGACCGCGGCATCCATATCTGCAAGTCGATGCTGGCATGGCAGAAGTGGGGCGATGGTGCCACTCCCGAGAGCACCGGCAAGAAAGGCGATCACCTGATCGGCGACTTCTACGTGCTCTTTGACCAGCACTTCAAGCAGGAGGTCAAGGATCTGATGGCCAACGGCATGACCGAGGATGAGGCTAAGGCAGCCTCGCCGCTCATGAAGGAGGCCCGCGAGATGCTCGTGAAATGGGAGAACAAAGACCCCGAGGTGCGCGCTCTGTGGGAACGCATGAACCGTTGGGTGTATGACGGATTTGACGTCACATACAAGCGTATGGGCGTCGATTTCGACAAGATTTACTACGAGAGCGACACCTATCTCGAAGGCAAAGACAAGGTGCTCGAGGGTCTTGCCGCCGGCAAGATGTATCGCCGCGAGGATGGGTCGGTCTGGGCCGACCTCACTCCCGAGGGACTCGACCACAAGTTGCTGCTACGCAGCGACGGCACATCTGTCTACATGACTCAGGACATTGGCACGGCCAAGCTCCGTTTTCAGGACTTCCCCATCGACAAGATGATATATGTGGTGGGCAATGAGCAGAACTATCATTTCCAAGTGCTCTCCATCCTCCTCGACCGTCTCGGCTTCAAGTGGGGCAAGGATCTCGTCCACTTCTCCTATGGTATGGTAGAGCTCCCCGAGGGCAAGATGAAGTCGCGCGAAGGCACAGTGGTGGATGCCGACGATCTCATGGACGATATGGTGGCCACGGCACGCACAGTGTCGGCCGAGCTCGGCAAACTCGACGGCATGACCGAGGAGGAGACAGCCGCTATCTCGGAGATGGTCGGGCTGGGCGCTCTCAAATACTTCCTGCTCAAGGTCGATCCCCGCAAGAATATCACCTTCAATCCCAAGGAGAGCATCGACTTCAACGGCAACACAGGTCCGTTCATCCAGTACACCTATGCCCGCATCCGCTCGGTGCTCCGCAAAGCTGCCGACGAGGGTCTCACGGAGGTATCCTACGCGGAGGTTGTCCCCGGCGAGAAGGAGATAGAGCTGATTCAGGCTCTCTCCGACTTCCCCACGGTGGTGCGCAATGCCGGCATCAACTATAGCCCGGCTCTGATAGCCAATTATGTGTATGACCTCGTGAAGGTCTACAACCAGTTCTATCACGACTGCTCCATCCTCAAGGAGGATGATCCCGCCAAGCGTTCTCTGCGCCTTGAACTGAGCCGCCAGACAGCCCGCGTCATTCAGACCGGCATGCAGCTCCTCGGCATCAAGGTGCCCGAGCGAATGTGACACCGTCCCGGCGCGGAGGATTAAACTTTTTCGCTCCGGAATTGTCTAAATAGTAAATATAACAAGTAAATTCCTGAATAATTCATCAAAAACAAAAAGATATGTATAATCTTGATAAAACTCCTCCTCCCTACTATAACAACGGGCAGGGAAACAACTACAATGTCCCTTCGACAGACAAGACCGCATCGTCGGTGATGCGTCTGGTCTATCTCAAGATGACCCTCGGCCTTCTCGTCACGGCGTTTGTGTCGCTCTTCTGCTCATCTTCAATGGGCTACATGCATTTCATGGCCTCCAACAGCTGGTTCTACTGGGGTCTCTTCATTGCTGAGATAGCCATTGTGCTGGGTCTCTCGGCGCGCATCAACAAAATGAGCTCGACCACGGCGTCGCTCCTTTTCTATGCGTTTGCCGTCATCAACGGTATGGCACTCGCCCCGATCTTCTTGGTCTACACGGCCACGTCCATTGCCAAGACATTCTTCATCTGCGCAGGGACATTCGGAGCCATGAGCATATATGGATACTTCACCACTAATGATCTCACCAAATGGGGTAATTTCCTGTTCTATGCGCTCATAGGCCTCATCATAGCCTCTGTGGTCAATATCTTCACCCACAGTTCGACTCTCGACTGGATCATCTCCATAGCCGGTGTGTTTATCTTCGTGGGCCTCACCGCCGTTGACACTCAGAAGATCAAGACCATGGCTCAGTATGCCTCTCCCTCCATGGTGGGACATCTGGCCACCCTCGGTGCTCTCAGCCTCTATCTCGACTTCATCAACCTCTTCCTCTATCTGCTCCGTTTCTTCGGCAACTCGCGTGACTGATCGTGCCCGCCAGCCGGAAAATCTTATCACTGACATATGGCAAAAGTAGTTATTATAGGTGCCGGAGGTGTCGGCACAGTAGTGGCCCACAAGTGTGCACAGCACCCGGAGGTGTTCAGCGAGATAGTCATAGCCTCTCGCACCAAAAAGAAATGCGAGGCTATAGTGGAGACTCTCGGCCGTCCCAACATCACAGCCGATGTGGTGGATGCCGACAGTGTGCCTCAGCTGGTCGAGCTGTTCAACCGCCACAAACCCGCTCTGGTCATCAACGTAGCACTTCCCTATCAGGATCTCACCATCATGGATGCGTGCCTGATTTGCGGTGTCAACTACCTTGATACGGCCAATTATGAGCCTAAGGATGTGGCCCACTTCGAATACTCCTGGCAGTGGGCTTACCGCAAACGCTTTGAGGATGCAGGCCTGACCGCAATCCTCGGCTGCGGTTTCGACCCCGGAGTGTCCGGCGTATTCACCGCCTACGCTGCCAAGCACTACTTCTCGGAGATGGAATATCTCGACATCGTGGACTGTAACGGCGGCGATCACGGCAAGGCTTTCGCCACCAACTTCAATCCCGAGATCAACATACGCGAGATCACTCAGAACGGCCGTTATTATCAGGATGGCAAATGGGTGACCACCGGGCCTCTCGAGATACACAAGACCCTCACCTACCCCAATATCGGGGAGCGTGAGAGCTACCTGCTCTATCATGAGGAGCTCGAGAGCCTTGTGCAGAACTTCCCGTCCATCAAGCGTGCACGCTTCTGGATGACGTTCGGTCAGGAGTATCTCACTCACCTCCGTGTGATTCAGAACATCGGCATGGCACGCATCGACGAGGTTGACTATAATGGCCAGAAAATCGTGCCCCTGCAGTTCCTCAAGGCCGTTCTCCCCAATCCTCAGGATCTCGGCGAGAACTATCACGGTGAGACCTCTATAGGTTGCCGCATCTCAGGCCTTGACAAAGAGAAGAAGCATCTCACATATTATATCTGGAACAACTGCTCGCACGAGGAAGCCTATAAGGAGACCGGCATGCAGGCCGTGAGCTACACCACAGGTGTGCCCGCCATGGTCGGCGCGATGATGTTCCTCACAGGCAAGTGGGTGAAGCCCGGAGTCTACAACGTCGAGGAGTTTGATCCCGATCCGTTCCTCGAGGCATTGGCTCAGAACGGCCTGCCTTGGAACGAAGCATTCAACATCAATCTCGAGGTGTAAACCCATTACCCCTCGCCATACATTTTCCACCGGAGGGTCGCGCCATATCGTGGTCCTCCGGTGTTACCTTATTTCCAATCCATCACCATGACAAGAGTCGTATCCACAGTCATAGCCGCGACCATGACGGCAGCCTTGCACGCCGCCCCTGAGGTGACACCCCTCACCACACCTGATCATATCCTCCTCACTCACTCCGGCCGCGAAGGGGAGTATGTGTTTCACGACGCGCTCGATGCCATATCCTATATCAACAGTTGTGGCTTGCCGTCAGTGACCCTTATGATAGAACCCTCCGTCTATTGGCTTGACGATCCCGACGACCCTGCAGTGAGACGCAATCCTGACAGTTCGCAAGCTGTGCCCTTTGCCGCCGTCATCAGCTGTGACACCCTCCGCATCGAGGGGCTCGGGTTGACACCTCATGACGTGGTGCTCGCTGTCAACCGCGGACAGACTCAAGGTGCTCTCGGCAACTACACAATGCTCAATTTCAAGGGTCGTTCGCTCGAAGCCCGCAACCTCACATTCGGCAATTATTGTAATGTAGATTTAGTCTATCCGGCCGACAGGAGTCTCGAGCGCAAGCGCAGACGCGATGCCATCGTACAAGCTCAGATCGGCATATGTGACGGCACTGACCGCCTGTTTGCCGAGAACTGCCGCTTCATCAGCCGACTCAATCTCTGCCCGCTGACAGGTGCGCGCCGATCGCTCTACAAGGACTGCTATTTCGAGTGTACGGATGACGCTTTGACAGGCTCGGCCATATATCTGGGATGCTCCTTCACATTCTTCAGCGGCAAACCTTTCTACTCCACACCCTCTACCGGGGCAGTGTTTCTGGACTGTGACATCCATACCCTCGTAGGAGGTACACAATACCTCACAAAAATGCCCGGGCAAGTCGTGATGATAGATACCCGCTGGACATCAGACAAGCCGGTGACACTGCAGTGGACGCGCGATAATTCCACCGTGCAGTGCTATCAGAGCAACGTCACCCTCAACGGTCTCCCCGTGACAATCGACGCCTCACATCCCGAACGGGGCACGGACATCACCGACACTCCCCTTCTCAGAGCCTTCAAGACAGATACCCTATATAATATTCCCAACCTGCTTGGAGGCACCGACGGATGGGACCCGCTGGGTATGGCCGGAAAAATCTCTGCTGCTGATCTTGGGCTCCCGGTCTACCTCCACCTCATAGCATCCGAAAAGCATCCCGAGGCTCAAGGCGACTCTGTGAAAATCGGCATCTATCCGCGACTGTGGGGTGACTATCCTGCCGATGCCGCATACAGTCATGTGGCGTGGACGGCTCCCTCCACTCTCCAGCTGCTCAAAGGAGGCAGCGAAGCCACGGCCCTAAGCGCCAACATTTTCCCCAAAGAGATGGAGGCAAAAATCACTGCCACCACCGAAACAGGACTCAAGGGTAGCACCATTGTCAAAGTCTCCCCATTCCTGCTCCCGGCACCTTGGTTTGACAATGAGCCCCGTCTCTCAAAGGGAAAAGGCGCAATCAATCTCGAATATACACTCGATAGCGACAACGGCGACGATGTGTCGGAAATCGTCTGGTATCGGGACGGTCGCCCCGTGCGCCATGGCAGGGGGACAGACGGTCGCCGCTATCCCCTGTCGCGTGCCGACGAGGGTAAGACCATCACCGCCTCTGTCGCTCCGCAACTCTCGACTACGGGCCAAGGACAGGAGCTGACCACCGAAAAGGGCATGAAGGTTGATGGCTCGATGCTTCGAGGTATCGCACGGCAGGAAAAGGAACTCTATACTTCGTTTAAGGAGGTTGTCATAGCTTCCGGTACGCCCGGACGCAAAGGAGAGTGGCACTTTGACACATACAAACCGCTCGATACCGCCCAACATGACTGGCTTCCTGACGGCAGCACGGGCTGGTACTATGGCCGCGGCACCGACGCAGCAACGGGGATCGGACTGATTCAGGCAGTAAAGGGTGCTCGCCTGTCATATACTCCTGTTCGGGATTCGAGCCGACGCATGAAAGTATCTCTGACAGCCGAGCCGGCCAAAGGACCCGGGCAGGGATTCGGCAGCGCGACAGGTCAGTATCTTGACATTTGCGTGTCCTATGACCCTCTGTCGCTGACGGGATATTCGCTCAGGATCGAACGTGTGCCCGACTATGACAAGGCCGTGACCTTCACTTTGATGCGTCACCGGGACGGACATGCCGAGCCTGTAAGTGAACCGGTAGCTTCAGACTGTTTCCGCACTCCCTGCCACATCGAAGTAGAACTCAATGGGGTCCATCTGACGGCTACCGCGCACACTGATGCCACGCAACGCAGTTCAGACAATCCGTCAGTTCAGCCTTCCGTACTTCTCTCCTCAGTTGTCACTCCATCGCCTCACTCATCTCTGCTGATTCAGCACACCGGCTCCACCGGCTCCTCTGCCACCCTGCTCAGAGACCTCCGACTCACTTGGGAATAATTTTTTTATCTCTTTGGGTTGCCGGTATCGAAAATAATACCTACCTTTGCAAGATACAAACCATCCACTATATGCCGGAATTATTCAGATACGCTGGATTTATTTTTTTCTTCTTTAGCCGAGAACATGAACCCATACATATTCATGTAGAAGGTAACGGAGGTAAAGTGATTTTTGACATTGTGGAAAATAGTCTTGTTTTACGAGAGCTCCATAATATCAAACCCAACGATCTCAAACGTATAAAACGTTTTGCCCAATTGAACATTGAGATCATTATTGAAGAATGGAACAGATATTTTGGAGTTAAGGAGGAGTGACATATGAAAATAGCAAACATAAGATTCACTGATTCACACATCATCGGAGTGGATGAAACAGGCAAAGAGAGATCGCAGTCCCTTTTGTGGTATCCCGGTTTGAAAAACGCCACTATGGAGCTTCGCAACAAATACGAAGTAGGATTTGACGGTTTCCACTGGCGAGATCTTAATGAAGATATCAGTTTTGAAAGTTTCTTTTACGATGATGCCGAGCCTACGCCATTGCAGAAGTTTTTCCTAATTCATAAAGAGATAAAAATATCTGAGTTTGCGAAAATGATAGGGATTGACGCAAGCCTGCTGCGAAATTATATCAATGGATTCAAAAAACCTTCTCCTGCCAGAGAAAAGGTTATTCTCGATGGTATCCATACACTGGCACGCGAATATGCGTCCGCTGCTTTTTAAAGTGTTTCCATTATTTTCTATACAAAGTGACCAAAATTTCGCTTATTGTTTTCCAATCTGCCGGATTTAGACTATTTTTGCAAGACGAATGTAAAAAGGGTTGAAATTAGTAAAATCATCATCATATTCCTTATGAAAAGAACATCATTCATCATCGGGACACTGTGCCTGTGGAGCGGTGTGGCTTGGGGTGCCGAGCCTCCGTGCTCACTCACAGTGACAGAAGCCAATATTGAGACTGAATGGAAGGTCGTCGATGCCAACGGAGACGCATACCTATTCAACTGGAACGCATCGGAAGATGCGGCAGTCTACACCCAAAACAAATCCGGAGCAGCCAACGACTGGATTATCTCGCCTGCCGTTACCCTGACTGCGGGCCACTCTTACAAGGTAGTCGCATCGGTCAGGAATATGACCACTTTCAGTTCCGACAAACAGGACTTCACTGTCTATGGTGGTACATCGCAGGAAGTTGCGGCTATGACAGAAAAGATCTTTACGGTCACAGGATTACAGAAGTCAACTTGGTTTGTCGACAAGGACGGAACATTCTCACCTGCTGAATCAGGAGAATATTACATTGGCCTGAATCTCACCTCCAAGTCCTACATGGGTGACTTCGGATTCAAGAGCTTCACTATCACCGAGATTGTCGCCCATCCCGGTGCAGTGAGCGGACTCACCGTCACGCCGGGAGCCGAAGGTGCGCTCGAAGCCATCCTGACATGGACATGGCCTGACAAGACCGATCTGGGTGGTGCGCTTTCTTCAATCACGGGAGCGTACATATATCGTGGGACTTCCTCCACATTCACAGCCAATGAAAGCACCCTGATAGGGACTCTTGACGCAGCAGCCACTCCCGGCACACAAGGCACGTATACCGACACCACGGTCCCCGCCTCGGGCAAGTATTACTATCGAGTGGTGCCGTTCAATGACAACGGCGCATCTACGTCTACGGCACCGGCCGTGCAGTCTCCGTTCATCGGCATGGCGACAAGTTTCTCTAATGTCACCAACGTCAAGGCTACCGCCGTTCCCGACTCCGAGACATCGGTCATCGTGACATGGGACGCACCCACGGCGAGCGAGGGATATTTCAACCCCGATCTTGCAACTTACACCATCACCCGCTATAAAGACGGCTCATCTTCAGGCACAGTCTTGGCCGAAGGCGTGACGGGACTCAGCTATACAGATGACACTATCGATGGGCTCGGCTCATATGTCTACGGCATCAAGACCACCTACAACGGCACAACGAGCTGGTCAGACTCCAAGTCTAATGCCGTAGTGACCGGCGGCGGTCTCTCGCTCCCCTATTCCAATACTTTCTCGTCGTCAGCCGACATTGCGCTCTGGACACTCTTCCATGGCGCCGACGGGAAACGTGACTGGGGCATCTCAAGTTCACAGCTCGACTATTGGGGCGGCCCGATAGCAGACGCTTGGGCTGTGACACCCAAATTCCAGCTCAAGGCCGGAAGCACTTATCAGATAGCTTTTGACACAAAAGTCAGCAGATCAGCAAGCCCCAAGAATCTCAGCGTGTATATCGGCACATCACCTACTGCCGAGGCCCTCGAGACATATCAGCTGTTTGCAGAGACAATCAATTCGACATATGCTGCAAGGAAGACCATAGTATTCTCTGTTGCCGAGGATGGCTATTATTACATCGCTTTCCGCTGCGACGGTGAGTCGGATTCCAACGACATCTATGTTGATAATCTCCTCATCGAAGAGACTGTCACGGTCCCTGCCGCTGCAGAGGAACTCACTGCCACTGCGGCAGCCGAAGGCGAGATGAAAGTAGACCTCACATGGACCAACCCCACCCTCAACTCGGCAGGCAATCCCCTCGAGACGATAACAGCCGTTGAGCTCAAGCGCGGCGATACAGTCATAGAGACTATCCAAGGAGCCGAGCCGGGCAGCTCAGGCACATATACGGACACCGTTGAGACGCCGGGTATCTACACATATTCCGTGACTGTCTATCTCGATGAGAACGCCTCAGAGAGTGTGGAGGCAACCACCGCATGGGTAGGTCCCGACACCCCCAAGGCCCCGGCCTCGGTGAGCGTAGCTCTCGACGAGTCAGGCGCCCGTATCGTGACATTTGATCCAGTCACCGAGGGTGAAAACGGCGGATACATTGACATCGCAAACCTCCGCTACACAGTGTCACGCAACGGCGAGACACTTGACTCTGAACTTGTCGGTTCTCCCTACACCGATGAGCAGGGCGGTCTTCCTCTCGCCAAGTACGTGTATGCCGTCTCGGCCACCTGCGGAGCCTATACAGGCCAAGCGACTGAGTCGGAAGGTGTGATATTCGGCGATGCCATCGAGCTCCCCTACGAGCCCGACTTCCTGACGGCTGACGCTTTCGATCTATGGACCCTCGGCAACTGGAAATACAACAAGAACAAACAGGCTCTGGATCAATCGTCAAGTTCCGAATCGTGGGCCTTCACTCCCCCGCTCAAGATGCAGGAAGGCACAGCCAGCGTCACTATCAAGGCAACCTGTTACAATTACAGATACCCTGAGAAGTTTGACATCTATCTCGTGAAGGAGCCTGTCGTTCCCATCGAAGGGACTGCCATTGCCACAGACATTGATGTCACCAGCGTAAGCTACCCCTCGGCACAGACCTATGAGTTTGATGTGCCGGAAGGAGGCACCTATTACGTAGCCTTCGGCCAGCCCGGCGGTGCAAGCTGGTCACTCTACCTCACAGAGGCAGATGTCATACAGACCAACGTCACCACTGCCATTGACCACATCGAGGGCGACACTACAGCCAAAGCTCCGCGCTATTTCAATCTTCAGGGCGTGGAACTGGCCAACCCCGCCAAGGGTCAGATAGTGATCGAGGTGACCGACAAAGCCGTGAAGAAAGTATTCTGAATCAAAATAACAACCCATGCTTAAAAAGGGTGTCGGAGTCTCTCCGACACCCTTTGCGGCCCCGATAATCCATTGAAAACCATGATAAAAAATCACAGAACAAGTATCCTGTATCCCCTGCTGATGGTCTCGGCCCTTGTCGTAGCACAGCGACCGGAGCCTGTCCATGTAGAACGCAGCATAGCCCAAGCTCCGGCGGAGGGTAGCGTCAGCGTGCTGAAGATGCCACACCGCGCAGAGTCGTCCACTGTAACTGCAGACTTCTCCATAGCCGGTGCCGTGTCGGCCCAGACCGCAATATATGTTCAGAAGTTTGATGCCGGTCTCGGTGACTGGAGCACAGAGGTGGTCGCAGACATCGACTGGAGCGTTAAGAAAATGTATCCCAACGATGCCGCGCGCAACTTCTCGGCCATTGACCCAGAGGATGTGTCGTCGCTCTTTGTCGAGGGTCCGTATCAAGTGTACAAGCGCGCCAAGTCGAGCGCCACAAGCCCCTCGGTCACCATCCCCGCCAACAGCACACTCTCTTTCTACACCGGTTTTTCCAAAAACTACGACGATGAGTGTCGCCTCTTCCTATATGCCGTGGAGGGGGACGATGAGACCGAGATATGGAACAGTTCGGAAGCTCCCGGCGAGAAGCCTTGGGCGTGGCGACTGATCGAACTCCCACTCGACAACTACACCGGCAGGACGGTGTCATTCAAGTTTACCTACGGTCCCGGCGGCAAAGACAATTTCAACACCGGCGGCTACATGGGCGACTTTGCCATCGACAACTTCTCCATCTCCACCATCTCCACAGTGGACCATATCGACGTGAAGACGGGCGAGACTATCTCACTCGCCGACCTCTCGACAGGTCCGGTGTCTTCGTGGCGGTGGACAATGCCGGGAGCTGTTCCCTCCACGTCCACCGAACAGGCCCCCGTGATTTATTACACCAAGGATGGCACTTATGACATCACCCTGCTTGTCACAGATGCCGAAGGGAATACATCTGAGAAAACAAGGGCGGCTTTCGTCACAGTGACCGGAGATGCCCCTGTGGCCAAGATTCTTCCGCCAGCCACATTCCGCCTCTCGTCCACCCGCAAACCGCTCGTAGCTCCGCTTGCCAAAATCACATATGCCGATGCCTCGACCAACTTCCCTGACTCGTGGGACTGGACTTTCACAGGGGTTGACCCTGAGCCCAACGGCATCTTCACTTCGACTGAAGAGACCCCGGCGGTGAGCTATAGCTTCTTGCACGATCAGGCAGTGGGTCTGAGCGTAAGCAATTCCTACGGATCTTCAACAGACCTGTGCGAGGTGAGCGTGGAATATAGCGGCATCATCAACAACATGCACCCCGAGGACACCCCCGCGGTGTTCGATATGGAGGACTGGGGTGTATTCCCCGGCTCTAACACCCGCAAGATCACAGCCTACGCCGAGCGGTTTTCCGCTCCGTCAGTTCCCGCGGTGCTGGACGGTGTATATGTCTACTTCACCAAGGCACAGACGACTGAGCTTGTGGAGCAGCTCTCCAACATAGGAGTCCATCTCTACACCAGCGAAAACGGTCTGCCCGGCACCCGCATCGAGTCGTGGTGGTGGTGTGCCTACGAGCTCGACCTGTCGGGCGACGGCAGCCTCATAGGCACAGCATTCCCCTTCACCTCATGCCCCGTTGTGGACAGCGAGTTCTTTATCGTGGTAGACGGTCTTCCCGAGTTCAACGAAGGCTGCTGCGTGAGCTTCGCAATGGCAGGATTCCGCGACGGCGACAACACAGCCTATATGCTCAAGGATGGCCAATGGATGTCGGTGCCGGAATATTTCGGTGCCGGCCACCACACGTCATATATGATCTACCCCTCCCTGTGCCACTCGGTGATGTCGCCACTCCCCGTAGGGAGCGATGGCACGGTCAATGTGGGTGCTGATGCCGGGATTGCCGAGTTTGAAATATTCTCTGTGCGTGGCTATGACACCCCCGTGGCTACAGATGCTCCTTGGCTTCGCGTCACGGGCGAGCCCAACGGCATGACTGTCGACACTATCACCGTTGAGTATGACGCCAAACCTGCCGGTGTGGCACAGCGCACAGGTCACATCACGCTCACCGACGGCGCCACTTCCATGACTCTAACCCTCGTGCAGAGCGGTGAGACCTCGTTGAATGAGATCAATATCACCGACGGCGAGGCTGAATACTTCGATCTGACCGGACGCCGCGTGTCCGCTCCCGGCAAGGGAGTCTACATCCGTCGTATAGGCGACAGCGTCACCAAGATCATCAGATGACAGCCATAATGGCATACAGGCTGCTCTTGAGCGGCCTGCGCACACGGGCGGGGAAAGAACTTTTCCCGCCCGTTTTGTGTTTTGACCCTACAAAGACGCAAATGAATACAGTCACAAAAAAAGTGCGGGAATTTTTTTTCTTTTCAGAGAAAAGTTACTACTTTCGCAGTAGCTATCCCGAAGCCTCCCCGAGGCACGGAGAGAGCCTCAGGACATCCCTTTAATTATGCAATCAACAAACTTCAGAATATGATCTATAACTTCCGTATCGTTTCGGACGAAGCAGACAATTTCAAGCGCGAGATTCAGATTGACGCAGATGCCACATTTCTCGATCTCAGGAATGCCATCTGCGAGAGTGTCGGCTATGACAAAACGCAGCTGAGCTCGTTTTTCATCTGCGACGACCATTGGGAACGCGAACAGGAAATATCGCTCGAGGACATGGGCACCGACTCGTCGCAAGACGTGTATCTGATGGAGGACACTCCGCTGATAGACTTCATCGAGGACGAAGGCCAGCGTCTGGTGTGGGTATTCGACTATCTGACGGAGCGGTCTTTCTTTATAGAAATGAAACGCTCGGTACCCGGCAAGCATCTCAAGGATCCGCTTTGTTCCATAGCCATGGGGGAAGCGCCCTCACAGTTTGTGGACATGGATGATTTCGATGCCAAGATTGATGCGAAAGCCGCAGCGCAGACCACCACCGATCTCGACGACGACTTCTATGGCTCGACCGAGTTCAACGAAGATGAGTTTGACTCGGCGGGTTTTGACGAAATGACTTTTGACGAGCAGTAACCCACCGTCAGTATTATTAACACCTGAAAAGCATATTATGGCAATCAATCTACAGAAGGGACAGCGTATTGACGTGGGCCTGAAAAACGTAGGGATAGGCCTCGGTTGGGACCCCAACCGAGGCAACGGACCCGACTTTGACCTCGACGCGTCGGCATTCATGCTCGGCGAGAACAAGAAGCTCCCCGAAGACGAGTTTTTCGTTTTCTACAATAACCCCGTCTCGCCTGACGGCGCCGTCCAGTCGTCGGGCGACGACCTCACGGGAGGCAGCAGTGATGGCGGTGACGACGAGACCCTCAGCGTAGAACTCGACAAGGTGGATCCCCGCATCACCGAGATACTGTTCACCGCCACCATCCACGATGCCGAGGCACGCCGTCAGAACTTCGGACAGGTGCACAACTCATACATACGCATCTATAATGTCGACACCGGCGAGGAAATAGCCAAGTATGACCTCGACGAGGATTTTTCGATAGAGACTGCCGTAGAGTTCGGCCGCCTCTACAAACGCAACGGCGCATGGCGGTTCGAGGCCCTTGGCAACGGATTCAAGGGTGGACTGCAGTATCTCGTAGACAAGTATGTGAGCTGACCGGCTCCATTTTCATTCACACACCAACCGACCGAATATCATGGCGATACGTCTCGAAAAAGGACAAAGGATAAATCTTGAGAAAGCTAACGGCTCCAAGCTGTCGCAGTTTTGCGTCGGCTGCAACTGGGGCGCTATAGTCCGGAGCAAGGGGTTTCTCGGACTGGGCAAACGGATAGACGATGTGGATCTTGATCTCAGCGTGCTCATGTTTGACGAGAAAGGAGAGATAACCGACCACATCTACTCACCGCTCTACCGTCCTGACTTCCTCAGCCGCTACGGCATGCCTCCCGGCAAGGTGGACTCACGCGACGGTGCGCTCCATCACAGTGGCGACGACCTCAAAGGTGATCAGGGGGGTGACGACGGCCTCGATAATGAGATCGTCGTCGTAGACCTCGCCCGCGTCAGCCCGGGTGTGAATCAGATATTCTTCTTCCTCAACAACTGCGGCAAGGAAGATTTCTCCGAGATCCCCTATGCCTCGATACGCATGTTCGAGGGTACTCCGACGAGAGTCAAGGAGGTATTCGCACAGTATGACGTGGCAGCCGAGCCCCGCTACAAGGGGATGACCGCACTGATAATGGGCAAACTCTATCGCCGTGGAGGCGAGTGGAGATTCTCAGCCATCGGCGACGCATATCCCGACGCAAATATCTGCGAGACCATCCGCCGCATAGCCTTCAACTACGCCAAATAACCCACCTCTCACCTCATTATACTCTACACACAAGAATCTTCACTATGAGACGACTCCCCGTATATCTCCTTATCGACACTTCGGGCTCAATGTTTGGCGAGCCAATCCAAGCCGTCGAAAACGGCCTTAAAGTGCTTGTGTCAACCCTGAGGTCTGACCCCTATGCACTCGAGACCGCCTATCTCAGCGTCATCACCTTCGACAACTCGGCCCGGCAGACAGTGCCTCTGACGGAGTTGGCTCAGTTTCAGGAGCCGCGTCTGACAGCCACCGGCTGCACGGCACTCGGCGAAGCTCTCTCGCTCCTCTCGGAGCGCGTGGATCAGGAAGTCACCAAGACCACTCCTATGAAGAAGGGCGACTGGAAGCCGCTCGTATTCATCATGACCGACGGCGAGCCAACCGATGACCTGCGCAAAGGCATAGAGGATATGAAGAAGCGCAAGTTTGGCATGGTGGTGGCATGCGCCGCCGGCCCCAATGCCAACACAGACACCCTCAAGAAGATCACGGAGTGTGTGGTGCAACTCGACACAGCCGACAGCGCCACTATCAAAGCGTTCTTCAAGTGGGTATCGGCATCCGTGAGCTCGGGGAGTCAGAAGGTTGAGGAGACAGGCGGCGAGGCCAATACCCTCAGCGAACTCCCCCCGCCTCCTCCCGAGGTGAATATCGTGTTGTGACCTCGTCACTGATTATAGACATATAAAGACTCCACACGGAGGGGACTCACGGCACATGCTCAGATGTCTCCTCCCGTGTCTTTTAAATAAAAGTTACCCTATGCGACGTCTTCCGGTATATATACTCATCGACACATCAGGCTCCATGAAAGGCGAGCCGATCGAATCGGTGAAGGTGGGGCTCGAGGCCATGATGTCGAGTCTGAGGCAAAACCCCTATGCGCTCGAGACGGTGAGCATAAGCATCATCACCTTCGACCGCGATGTCAAACAGATCCTCCCGCTCACTCCTGTCGACGAACTCCAGCTTCCGGACATCACCACTCCGGACAGCGGTCCCACACATACCGGGAAGGCCCTCGAACTGCTTTGCCATACGGTGGAGACCGAGGTAAACCGCGGTACTCCCGACCGCAAGGGAGACTGGCGGCCGCTGCTCTTCATCATGACCGACGGTAAGCCCTCCGACATCCAGCTCTATAACGAAATGGCCACAAAAGTCAGAGCAATGAAATGGGGTGGCGTGGTGGCATGTGCCGCGGGCATGAATGCCAAGACCGAACCGCTTCTGCTCCTCACGGACAAGGTTTATAGACTCGAGACGCTCGACAGCACCACCTTCAAACAGTTTTTCGAGTGGGTATCAGACACCATCGAGGTCGGCAACCGCAGCTTCGGAGCTACTGACGATCTCACCCTTCCGCCACCACCGCCCGAGGTCAATCTCGTCTGCTGATCTCCTTTCCGTCTCACTTTCAGGCAACTATAATGAATATTAAACTGGTAGGGTCATACATAAAGCATCTCACCGTGGAGCTGATGCCCCGCGAGGAATTCTATGCCGAAAAAGGCGCGTTGATCTACATAGAGGATGGTCTGGAGATGAACAACCGCCTCTCAGGCAACACGCTCGGCAAACTGATAGGATCCACTCTCTCGGGCGAGAGGCTGATGATAATGCGTTTCTCCAATCCCACGGGGAGGCCACTGCGTCTCGGCATTGGGTGTCACGGCTCCCTGCTCCCTGTCAAGCTGGAGGGTGACACAGTGTTTTGCAGGCGAGGCTCCTTTGTGGCCTCGAGCGCTGCGGTAGACATATCGTCAAAGTTCTCCGTAGCCGGACTGATGGGTGGCGCCGGTGCCATGTTTCAGACCATCACGGGGAGGGCCACTGTCTTTCTCTGCTGCGTGGGTGACCCCGTGACCATAGACCTCGCCTACGGACAGACCATACAGGTAGACGAAGACCACTTTTTGGCTTCCACAGGCGTGACACAGGACCGCATAAACGCCCGCTGGTCGGCCCGCAGCCTCTTTGGCGGCGAGGGATTCAGCATGCTGGCTTTCACAGGCCCCGGCAGAGTGTATCTTAATCCCTGAGATGACGCATGGATGATGTGACAGCATACCTGCGCCGCCTGCTCGAAGAAGCGGGGCGTCATGCCACCGACGCGCGTCTGCGCGACTTTGCCTCCCGCACCGCCGTCCGGCTATGGGACGAGTATATCGACGACATTATGAACAGAAGAATACAGACTGAAAACCAAGTGCGCGATCTGGGCCTGCGGCTCGTCAACGGCACAGTGGGACGCCCCTACAGCTGCACCCTCACCCTTCCCGCAGGACTGGTGGCCGATGTGGAGTTGCGTCTCCCGGACGACTGCGGGTTGCGCGCTACCGTTGAGGAGGACCGTATAGTGACTGTGGAGGGCACTCCCGTTAGGGCCGGCGATGTTGACGCATATCTATTGTTCAAGACACCGGGATGGATGGAAGGCGATTCGCTCAGCGAAGTGCGCATTCCGGTGGCATTCAACCCCGATCCAAGGTCGCTGTGGGTTGACAATCCCGCACCGGCAGACACACCGTTTCTCAAACCCGACCTCGACAGCGCGTATGTGGACACGGAGAGTGGCGCTGACGGCACTCCGCACAAGGATATGGTGGCAGCCAGCCGACGAGGCCGCAGCCATGCACAGGCCGGATCGCCGCGCGACGATGACTTCCGTCTGTTTCACTGTCCCGACACCGACTGGTATATCATGGCCGTGGCCGACGGTGCCGGATCGGCCCGCTTCTCGCGCCAAGGCTCCAAGATAGCCTGCGACACCGCCGTAGAGTATTGCCGCGCGAGTCTCTGCACTGACACCCGGCTCGAGGAAGCCGTCAGGGCTTACAATGCTCACCCTGATGACGAAGCGGTGCGCAAGGAACTTTTCCATCAGATATATGGGATTGTGGGCAATGCTGCCTATCATGCCCACAAGGCCATAAACGTATTCTCAGGGACCGTAGAAGGGAGCTCACCAAAAGATTTCGCCACCACACTGATGTTTGCCGTGTGCCGGCGATTTGAGTTCGGATGGTTTATCGCGAGCTACTGGGTGGGTGACGGTGCAATCTGCCTGTATGACAGGGATAGAGGTATAGCCAAGCTGCTCGGTGTGCCTGACGAGGGTGAATACTCGGGTCAGACCCGATTCCTAACGATGCCCTCGATATTCCGCACCCCTCAGGATGTGGCGGACAGGCTGAGATTCGGCATATATCCTGACTTCACCGCCCTGATATTAATGACCGACGGTGTCAGCGACCCGATGTTTGAGACCGAAGTAAATCTCAACGATCCCCGGCAGTGGGATCTGCTGTGGGACAAACTGCGCAAGGGATTCCCGGCCGACGACATCCCCGGGGTAAGGCTGGAGAGCAACAGGCCTGAAACAGCCCAAGAGTTGCTGAGGTGGCTCGACTTCTGGAGCGCCGGCAACCACGACGACCGCACGATAGCAATATTATATTAACGACGACACGAAAGTATGGCAAAGACAATCCGGCTGACCGCCCTCGACGGTACCCCCGTGGAGTTTGTGGACGAGGTGATAGGGTCGGGAGCTATGAAAGATGTCTATTTCAGCCCCGACAAAAGCTATGTGGTGGGATTCTACCGCGACAGGCAGGACGCCAACGCACGCGATCGCCTCGACAATATCGTGGGCCGCTATCGCAAAAGCATATTCGAGCAGGAAGGGGGCGATTATTGGAAAAGCCTCTATTGCTGGCCCGAGAAGCTCGTGGAGTGGAACGGCCGGCTGGGCGTGGTGTGCCCGGCTTATCCCGCACACTTCTTCTTCAAGGACGGCATGTTCAAGGGCAAGGAGAAGGATGGCAAATGGTTTGCCTCGGCCAAGCTCAGGAACAAATTCCTGAAGCGCGAGCAGAAAGGCACGTGGCTCAGCCACTTCCATCTGTGTCTGCAGATAGCGCGGGCCGTGCGCCGACTGCACGCAGCGGGTCTGGCCCACTCTGACCTCTCATACAAGAACGTGCTCGTCGACCCCGAGACGGGCAAAGCGGCTGTGATAGATATCGACGGACTCGTGGTGCCTGGCAAGTATCCCCCGGATGTGGTCGGGACGCCTGATTTCATAGCCCCCGAAGTGCTCATGACACGTGGTCTGGCTCCGGATGACCCTGCAAAGAATCTTCCCAGCATCAAGACTGACCGCCATGCCCTCGCCGTGCTGATATACATGTATCTCCTCTATCGCCACCCGCTGCGTGGCGGCAAGGTGAACGACCTCGATGCCGCCCGCGACGAGGAGCTCTCGATGGGCGAGAAAGCGCTGTTCATCGAACACCCCAAGGACCTCAGCAATCGTCCGAGGATCGAAAACCTCAACCCCTCCGAACTGCCGCAGGGTGATGTGAACAAACTCCCCTACACCATCTGCGGGCCTTACCTCAAGGAGCTTTTCGACCGGGCCTTTATCGACGGCCTTCACGACCCGTCACGCCGCCCTTCGGCCGACGAATGGGAGACGGCACTCGTCAAGACCACCGACCTGATGCAACCGTGTCAGAACCCAGACTGTGAGGCGGGATGGTTTGTGTTTGACAACACTCGGCGTCCCCGCTGTCCGCACTGCGGCACGGAGTATCACGGCCAGTTGCCCGTGCTCAACTTCTATTACTCTCCATCGCCCGGGAAATTCCGCCCCGAGAATTACCGCCTGATGGTGTATGATAAACAGAGCCTCTACATGTGGCATGTCAACAGCTACGTGACACCCAACGAGAAGACGCGGACGGAGGATAAGAAGCCGGTCGGAGACTTCCACTTCCACAACGGGCGGTGGATCCTGATCAACCGCCGGCTGCCGGAGATGTATGACGTCACTGCCGACAGGCCCGTGCCCGAAGGAGGATATGTCGAACTGACCGAGGGAAGACAGATATTGCTGAGCCGCAAGCCGGGAGGACGCCTCGTGGTGGTGCAGCTCGTCAATAACTGACGGCCTCTCACAATGTAATAAAAAACAAATATCAATAAATTAACCATCAAACCAAAACTATTAATGAGTCAGCATCAACAGCTCAACGGTCTCAACGACCGCGAAGTGGCCGAGAGCCGGAGCAAGTCTGGCGTGAACATACTGACGCCTCCGGAGAAAGAGTCCCTCTGGGCACGCTTCCTCGAGAAATTCTCGGATCCGCTCATCATCATCCTGCTTGTGGCGGGAGCCCTGTCCATTATCATCTCCTTCTACGAGTATTTTGGACTCGGGGAGGGTTTTGAGGTGTTTTTCGAGCCGATCGGAATATTTATAGCCATTCTCCTTGCCACGGGGCTCGCGTTCATCTTCGAACTTAAGGCCGACAAGGAGTTTGCCCTGCTCAATCAGGTAAACGACGACGAGCCTGTGCAGGTGATCCGCAACGGCAACCCTGTCCAGATACCAAAGAAGGATGTGGTGGTAGGCGACATCGTAATTCTCAACACAGGCGAGGAGGTGCCGGCCGACGGCGAACTGCTCGAGGCCGTAGCCCTAAATATCGACGAGTCGACCCTCACCGGCGAGCCTGTGTGCCACAAGACCACAGACCCGGCAGAGTTTGACAAGGACGCCACCTTCCCATCCAACCATGCCATGCGAGGCACCAAGGTGATGGAGGGACACGGCATAATGAAGGTGCTCGCCGTTGGTGACAAGACTGAAAACGGCAAGGTATTTGAGGCCGCGCAGATCGACGACAGCGTCAAGACACCTCTCAATGAGCAGCTCGATGGTCTGGGCGATCTGATCACAAAGATCAGTTATGCCGTGGCCGCACTCATCGTGGTGGGGCGTGTCATCATGTACTTCACCAGCATGGAGTTCGAGTGGGTACACTTCCTCGGCTACTTCCTGCAGACCCTCATGATTGCCGTGACGCTCGTGGTGGTCGCCGTGCCCGAAGGCCTCCCGATGGCCGTCACCCTCTCGCTGGCCTACTCCATGCGCCGCATGCTCAAGTCCAACAATCTCGTGCGCAAAATGCACGCATGCGAGACAATGGGAGCCACGACAGTCATCTGTACTGACAAGACCGGCACCCTCACTCAGAATCAGATGCAGGTCTACAAGACCAACTTCTATGGCCTGCCCGACCAGAAGCTCGGCAACGATCCCCTGAGCCACCTCATAGAGGAGGGTATCGCAGTCAACTCCACTGCCCAGCTCGATCTCGCCGATCCCTCAAAACCCGCGGCTCTCGGCAACCCCACAGAGGGCGCTCTGCTGCTATGGCTCAACTCTCAGGGGGTCGACTTCCAAGCATTGAAGAACAAGACGACACTCGTGGAGGAACTGCCGTTCTCGACCGAACGAAAATATATGGCCACCGTCATAAAGGATGCTTCCGGCAAAGAGATACTCTACGTCAAGGGTGCTCCCGAGATAATCTTCGGGCTGTGCCGCAACTTCCCCGAGGGAGTTGACAAGGAGACGGTGGACAAACAGCTCCTCGAATATCAGAATCAGGCCATGCGCACGCTCGGTTTTGCCGCACAGGAGATCAAACCCGGCGACAAGACCATCGAAAACAACCGCGTTGTGGCCGACAACCTTTCATTCCTCGGCATCGTGGCTATAGCCGACCCAGTGCGTCAGGATGTGCCTGACGCTGTAAGGGAGGTGCTTGACGCCGGAATCGCCGTCAAGATCGTGACAGGCGACACCCCGGGCACAGCCAAGGAGATAGGCCGACAGATCGGTCTGTGGAAGGATAGCGACGGCGACGAGGCCATCATCACCGGCCCCGAGTTTGAGGCTCTATCAGACAAGGATGTAAAGGAGCGCGTGGGCAAGCTGAAGATCATCGCCCGCGCACGTCCGCTGGACAAGAAGCGCCTCGTGGAGACACTTCAGAGCAACAACGAGGTTGTGGCCGTGACGGGAGACGGCACCAACGACGCCCCGGCCCTCAAGGCTGCCCATGTGGGTCTCTCGATGGGCGACGGTACTTCGGTGGCCAAGGAGGCTTCCGATATAACGATCGTCGACAACTCGTTTGCCTCGATTGGCCGCGCAGTGATGTGGGGACGTTCGCTGTATCAGAACATTCAGCGCTTCATCCTGTTCCAGATGACGGTCAACGTGGCAGCATGTCTCATCGTGCTTGCCGGTGCGTTCATGGGCACAGAGTCGCCCCTCACGGTGACACAGATGCTGTGGGTCAACCTCATCATGGACACCTTTGCCGCGATGGCACTCGCATCCCTCCCACCCTCCGAGGCAGTGATGAAAGATATGCCCCGCTCGCGCTCGGCATTCATCATCAACCGTCCCATGTGGTGGAACATCATCGGCGTCGGCGGCATCTTCTTCTTCCTGCTGCTCGGCATGCTGTGGTTCTTCGAACACACGGACATCACCTCGCTCACCCAAATCTGCAGCGCCACCATCTCCAAGGCCAATACAGGTCTCACACCCTACGAACTCTCGCTCTTCTTCACGATTTTTGTCTTCCTCCAGTTCTGGAACATGTTTAACGCCCGTGCCTTTGCCACCGGTCGTTCGGCACTCCATTTCAAGGATTGCGGCGGTTTTGTCACCATCGCCATCTTTATTCTTGTCGGTCAGATAGTGATAGTCGAGCTGGGAGGCAACTTCTTCGGCGTGACGCCGCTCAAATTCTCCGACTGGTGCATCATCATCGGCTCCACCTCTGTGGTGCTCTGGATCGGCGAGATAATCCGCCTGTTCGGGAAGAAATAATCTTCACCTGCTCACGCAGCAACTTTTTTGAGAATCCCCGGCCGAAATAGCTCTCGGTTGGGGATTTTTT